>NZ_QEZG01000026.1:0-154678 GCF_003993495.1 Xanthomonas sp. BRIP62418 | reverse complement strand
CGCATGGTTTTCAATGAAGCAGCCGACCAACTGTCTGGTGCGGTGAGGGCACCGCGCCCTCGACACTGCAAATTTGCTGCAGGGTCCTTGCCCGCCCACCCTCGCAGGACACGCCGCAAGTACGTCCCTGTAGGCTCTGGCGCGGCATCCATGCCGCTCAAGGTCCCGCGACGGTGGGCGGGCAAGGACCAGTCGAGATGGTTGGTGTGCATGGTTTTAATAAAGCAGCCGGCCAACTGTCTGGTGCGGTGAGGGCACCGCGCCCTCGACGCTGCGCGTCCTTGCTGCAGGGCCCTCTACCGCAACGTCCAATAAAGAGAGAGGCGGCGCACACCTGGATTCGGCAGCGGCGAGTTTGCTCCCGCAGCTTGGGCGTACCGGCGGCCCGCCAGGCGTGCGGTGCCGCTTGAGGCGGTCTCGGCCAACTGACCGGCTTCAGCATCGATGCGTGTCGCAGCCAACCCAACCGGACCCAACTGGTCGATGGAAATGCCGGTTTAGGCCTTGACTGCGCAGTCCAATTGGACGGGTTCCCAGCCTCTTGCTGACCGTTCGTCAGACAGTGCTTTGTGCTGTAAGGGTTTTCGGGAATTTCCTACATTTGGTGTTGACCCCTCCGGGTGACCCCACTATCTTGGGGGAGTCGGTGGTTGGTCGCCCCAAGGCGTCCGGACCAGTGAGAGCATGATTTGCAGCAGGTTGCCAATCAGACGCCTCTCCGCGGCGGCAGCGATGAACGATCACAGCCATCCGGGCCTCGCCTGGAGCAGGCGGCGTGGTCTCGTTGCGCCGCTGTTGTTTCGCCACCGACCACTGCGCGACAGCACACCGCGCGGTGGCGGCCGTGGAATCTCCGGTAAGGAGATGGCTGGTGAGGCGATGCCGCCGCGGACCCCGTGTCCTGCGTGCTGGTCGTTGCGCACCGCCATCGCTGTCCAGGGAGTCCGGATCCGGCCGCAACCCGTCCCCCAGCCGGGTTCGTGTGCCTACGCATGGAGGACGCATGACCACCAACGACACCCTTGCCGCGATCGCCGCCGGTACCGCAACACCCACCAGCGTTCCCGCCGGTGTCAGCGCACCCGGTTGCGGCGCGCCGGAATTGACCGACCCGTCGGATATCGTGCCGCCTCCCCGCCAAGCCATTGCAATGCACGCACAGACCATCGAAGAACAAGCCGTCGCCACCTGGATCACCAAGGAAGCCGGCAACCGCCGGATCCCGTTCGAGCCGGAGCGCCTGGAGCGCGCCATCGACCAGATCCATGCCGAATTCCCGCAGCTGGACGTGTCCGACTACAAGCGCTCGGTGTTCGGCTTCGTCGACCGCAAGGACAGCGTCAACGCCGACGACCTGGTCGACCATCTGATCCGCGAGGCCGAGGCCCGCGTCGATCTGACCACCCCGGAGTGGGAGCACTTTGCCGCGCGTCTGTACCTGCGCCGCCTGTACAAGCGCGCCAGCCGCAACCGCTTCTACGACGCCAGCCAGAAGTACGGCTCGTTCGTCGGCCTGCAGGAGAGCCTGGCCGACCGCAATGTCTATTCCAACGACATCCTGCGCCGCTACTCCAAGGACGAACTGATCGAAGCCGGCAAGATGATCGAGCCCGAGCGCGACAAGCTGTTCGCCTACAACGGCCTGTACCTGCTGGCCACGCGCTACCTGGCCACCGACAACTCGCGCGGCGTGTTCGAGCTGCCGCAGGAGCGTTGGCTGACCATCGCGCTGTACCTGATGCAGGACGAGATCGGCAACGGCAAGGGCAGCCGCGAGCGCCGCATGCAGCTGGTCGGCGAGGCCTACTGGGCGCTGTCCAACCTGTACATGACCGTGGCCACCCCGACCCTGGCCAATGCCGGCAAGGTCGGCGGCCAGCTGTCGAGCTGCTTCATCGACACCGTCGACGACAGCCTGCAGGGCATCTACGACTCCAACACCGACGTGGCGCGCGTGTCCAAGCACGGCGGCGGCGTGGGCGCGTACCTGGGCTATGTGCGTTCGTCCGGTTCGGCGATCCGCGGCGTGTCCAATTCCTCCGGCGGCGTGGTGCCGTGGATCAAGCAGCTCAACAACACCGCCGTGTCGGTGGATCAGCTGGGCCAGCGCAAGGGCGCCATCGCGGTCTATCTGGACATCTTCCACCGCGACATCGAGGCGTTCCTGGATCTGCGCCTGAACAACGGCGACCAGCGCCTGCGCGCGCATGACGTGTTCACCTCGGTGTGCATCCCCGACCTGTTCATGGAAGCGGTCGAGCGTCGCGGCGACTGGTATCTGTTCGATCCGCACGAAGTGAAGCGGATCAAGGGCTGGTACCTGCAGGACTTCTACGACGAGAAGAAGGGCGACGCCAACAGCAGCTTCCGTCGCAAGTACGAGGAAGTGGTTGCCGACGAGCGCATCACCCGCAAGACGGTCAAGGCGATCGAGATCTTCAAGCGGATCATGGTCAGCCAGCTGGAAACCGGCAACCCGTTCATGTTCTACCGCGACGAAGTCAATCGCAAGAACCCGAACAAGCACGAGGGCATGGTCTATTCGTCCAACCTGTGCACCGAGATCCTGCAGAACATGAGCCCGACGCGGATGATGCAGGAGATCATCAGCGGCAATCAGATCGTCACCACCAAGAAGGCCGGCGACTTCGTCGTGTGCAACCTGTCCTCGATCAACCTGGGCCGCGCGATCACCGTGCAGGCAGACCAGGCCGACCTGCTGGGCGCCGACGTGCTGGAGCGGTTGATCCCGATCCAGGTGCGCATGCTCGACAACGTGATCGACCTGAATCAGCTGCCCGTGCCGCAGGCCACCATCACCAACCAGAAGTACCGCGCCATCGGCCTGGGCACCTTCGGCTGGCACCATCTGCTGGCGCAGAAGTCCATCCACTGGAATGCCAAGGAAGCCGAGGACTACAGCGACGAGCTGTACGAGCGCATCAACTACCTGACCGTCCAGGCAAGCATGGAGCTGGCCAAGGAAAAGGGCACCTACAGCGTGTTCCGCGGCAGCGACTGGCACACCGGCGAGTACTTCCGTGCGCGCGACTACAACAGCCCGCAGTGGCTGGAGCTGGCCGCGCAGGTGGCCGTCAATGGCGTGCGCAATGCCTGGATGCTGGCGGTTGCGCCGAACATGAGCACCGCGCAGATCGCCGGTTCCACCGCCTCGATCGACCCGATCTACAGCGCGTTCTACTACGAAGAAAAGAAGGACTTCCGCCGTCCGGTCGCCGCTCCGGGCCTGTCGCTGGAAACCTGGCCGTATTACGAAAAGGGTGCCTACAAGGTCGACCAGTTCGCCAGCGTGCGCCAGAACGCGCGTCGCCAGCGCCACGTCGACCAGTCGATCAGCTTCAACTTCTACGTGCCCAGCACCATCCGTGCCAGCACCTTGCTGGACCTGCACATGACCGCCTGGCGCGAAGGCTTGAAGACCACGTACTACGTGCGTTCCAACGATATCGATATCAGCGAGTGCGAGTGGTGCAGTAGCTAAGCGCATTCGCGCTTCGCTTCCACGGTTCGCGTTGCGAACCGTGGACCCTGCTTCACCAGCTCCCACACCCCGCGCCTTCGGCGCGCCCCCTCACGCAGGGGGCTTTCTTCCAGAATGATTGCTGCCGTCGTCCCCGCTGCACGCGCGCGCGACGCCTGAAACACGAGTAGAGACCCATGTCCGCAACACCGCTTGAGCGCATCAAGATCCTGGAGCCGCGTCACCCCAACCGCTCCACCGCCATCATCAATGGCGAAACCTCCGGCATCCTCAACTGGAACGACATCCCGTACCCGTCCTTCTATCGGGCCTACAAGGAGCTGTCGACCAACTTCTGGATCCCCGACGAGGTGGACATGAAGGGCGACGCGCGCCAGTACAACGAGCTGTCGGCGCGCGAGAAGAATGCCTACGACTCGATCATCGGCCTGCTGGCCACGCTGGATTCGCCGCAGACGCGCTTCATCTACAACGTCGCCGAATACATCACCGACCCGGCCGCGCATGCCAATGCCGCCATCATCGGCCAGCAGGAAGTGATCCATAACGAGAGCTACAGCTACGTGCTGGCCTCGATCACCGGCCTGGCCGACCAGAACCGCGTGTTCGAGATCGCGCGCACGCATCCGACCATCATCAAGCGCAATGCGCCGATCATGGGCGCCTACGAAGACTTCATGCGCGACAAGACGGCCGAAACGCTGATCCGCGCACTGATCCAGTCCTCGATCCTGGAAGGCATCAACTTCTATTCCGGCTTTGCGTATTTCTACAATCTGGTCCGCCAGAACCGCATGACCGGCACCGGCAAGATCATCAGCTTCATCAACCGCGATGAGCTGGCCCATTCCAAGTTCATCAGCGAGCTGATTCGCGCCATCATCGGCGAGAACCAGGCGCTGCAGGGCGACCAGCTCACCGACTACGTGCACAAGGCCTTCGAGCACGCGATCGACCTGGAAACGGTGTGGACGGCCGAAGTGCTGGACGGCATCGACGGCATCGACGTGGACGAGATGATCCGCTACGTGAAGTACCGCGCCAACAAGATGGCCGGCATGCTCGGCATCGAGAAGCTGTACGAAGGCGCCAACGACAACGTGATGCCGTGGATCAAGGCCTACGCCGACAACTTCACCGAAACCAAGACCGACTTCTTCGAGATGCGCAATGCCTCGTACAAGAAGACCAATTCCGATAACGGCTTCGACGATCTGTGAGGAGCCGGGATTCGGGATTCGGGATTAGGGATTAGGGATTCGCTGCAAAGTCGGGATTAGGCATTCGAGATCTGGACTTCGTCGCAGCAGCATTGATACGCCTATCCGGATCCTAGATTGAAGGCTGGGAATTAGAAGTCTGCAACAAGCACTTGATGCGCTCTTGCGAATCCCCAATCACAACTCTCCAATCTCAGCTCTTCAACGAATCCCGACTCCCGAATCCCCGCCCCATGAACATCCTGCTCGCACTGGCCTCGTTGAGCGGCAACACGCGCGATGTCGCACGCAGTGTCGCACTGCGCTGCGAAGCGGCCGGGCACACGGTGACCTGGCTGGAGACCGACGTGCAGCGGCTGGAGCAGGTGCCGCATGCGCCCGGGCAGTACGAGCTGTTTGTGCTCGGTAGCTGGACCGACAACGGTGGCCGCACGCCGGCAGAGATGAAACGTTTCATCGTCGAATTGGTCGAAACGCTGGGCAAGCCGCCGCGGGTGGCGGTGTTCGGCACCGGCGAAACGCAGTGGGGGGAGGACTATTTTTGCGGTGCAGTGCATCGCATCGCACAGTTCTTCGCCAGCCCGTTTCCGCGTTTGACCATCGAACAGATGCCCCACGGCGTGCGCGACGCGCAGGCCATCGCCGCCTGGACCGACGAGGTCCTGGCCCAATGCCAACACGATCCCCACGATGCACACCATTACCGTCACGTCGCCTGAGCACTACACCGCCACCCTGGCCGCGCATCCGCGCGCGCTGGTGGATTTCTACAAGGACAACTGCCCCGGCTGCCGCATGCTCGACATGTCGCTGGACAAGTTCGCCAATAGCGATGCCGCCGAGGGCGTGGCCTTGTTGAAGGTCAAGCTGGAAGTGGTAGGCGAGGAGTTCTTCCGCGGCCTGGGCCTGCGCCAGACCCCGACCCTGGCGCTGTACCGCGATGGCAGCGAGGTGGCACGCCTGCCCGGCTTCCAGTCGCCGGCGCAGGTGGAAACTGCGGTCAAGACCAGCCTCTGAGCCACCGTGGCGGCGCAGGGGCCTGCGCGTCTACGGTTGCATGTTCCCCGCGGCTGCATGCCATCGAGAAGAGTGCTGCACGCCGCCGTCTCGCCAGGCGATTGCTGACGCGAACGCGATGCCCTCGTAGGAGCGGCCCCGGCCCCGGCCGCGACCGCCGTCCCGATGGCCTCATCGTGCACGCGGCAGTGCATGCGAGAGTCACGCAGGATGCCGGCCATCGGCGACGCTCCCGCAGCGGCAGTGCGCAAGCGCCCGCGTCGGCACGCTGGATCGCCGTGGCCGCTGCGCTGCGTTCCGGCGTACGCCGCTGCGGCTGACCGCCTATCCTGTCTGTGTCAGGCTGCTGCAATCGCCTTGGCACGCAGCGCCTCTCCACTGGAACCCCTCATGTCAGACAGCTTGCAGACCCCGCCACCGATCGAAGCCCGCATGGCCGAGATCGTGTTCCCCAACCACACCAACCATATGGGCACGCTGTTCGGCGGGCAGGCGCTGGCGTGGATGGACAAGGCCGCATTCCTGGCGGCATCGCGCTATGCGCGGCGTGCGGTGGTGACCGCGCGCTCGGACCAGGTGGATTTCAAGCTGCCGATCCGCCAGGGCCAGATGGTGGAAACCATCGCGCGGGTGGTGTCGGTGGGGCGCAGTTCGATCAAGGTGGAAGTGGAACTGATCGCCGAGGACCTGCTCAGCGGTGTGCGCGAGCTGTGCACCCGCGGCCACTTCGTGATGATCGCGCTCGGCGACGACGGCAAGCCGACCTCGGTGCCGGCACTCCCGATGACGGACAAGGGCTGAGGCTGCAACCAGCGCTGTTCTCGTCGCCGGTGCAGCCGGCCAGGCACCTGTCATGCGCGCATGGCAGGGCGCACCAGGTGCACATGCGTACCCCGCAAGATGCGGCTGCGTAACCGGCAGCCGCCTGCGCTGGCCTATTCCTCGACCTCGCGATCTTCGCGCTTGGTTTCTGCCATCGCCTCGGGTTCCAGCTCTTCGGCGCTGCGATTGAGCTTGACGAACACGCCCCAGGCAATCAGCAGCAATGCCGCACACGAGCCAACCGCCGCGGCATATGGCAGCTTGGCCGGATCGGCGTGCATCAGCTCGAAGATCGACACCAGGGTTTCGATCGCCAGTGCGATCACGATCACCACGAAAAAGCGCGACAGATAGCGGCGCACGCGTGTCGGCCCGCTGACCTTGACGTCGCGCAGGATCTCTTCCTCGAAGATCGTCTGGCCCAGCTCCAGCGTCACCAATGCCACCGTGAGCAGACCGACGGCTTCCAGCACCACGTTGAAGCGGTCGCGCACTACCATGTCGCCGCCGGGGGTGAAGCCATGCCACAACTCCAGCCCGGCCATCGTCACCAGGCCCGCCGCGCACAGCACGAAGAACGCCAGGATCACGAAGTGACCGGCACGGAACAGATGGCTGAGCAGCTTCATGATGACGACGGCGAGGGAGGGCTGCAGAGCATCGTGTGCGTGGCGTCGTGACGGCGCGAAGGCTGCGCCGACCCCCGGCGTGCCCTCATCCGGCGCTTTGCGCCACCTTCTCCCGCAGGCGGGAGAAGAATTTGCCGCGGCTAAGCGGCGTAGGGACGACGCAGGCCGCTCGTCCAGTAATGCAGCGGGGCTGCCACTGCCTTCTCCCGCTTGCGGGGAAAGGTGCCCGAAGGGCGGATGGGGGGCGACGCGCCCGCCCGCCCGCCATGCCCATCAGCTATGCCGCAACACCTGATACGCCTGCAGATGCACGTTGGTGGCCATCAGCAGTGGTGCGTTGCGTCCGGTTTCGCGCACGCGCCTGAGCATGTCGCCGACGATCTGCGACGCTTCCACCTCCTGGCCGGCTTCCAGGTCGCGCAGCATCGAGGCCTTCAATGGCGAATCCACCTGCAACAGCGTCTGCAGCGCCTTGGCGCGCGCGCTTTCCGGAATCGGCTGGCCGGCCGCATCGGCGGCCCACAGGCATTCGTTGTACACGCCGTTGATCAACGCGCGGCCGTCGTCGGTGGCGACGATTGCCCCGACCGGCGCACGCATCAGGCAGGTGGCCGCCGCCAGCGCGGTGAGGAAGCTGTACTTGATCCACTGCTCCTGCGCGATCTGCGCGCTGGCCACATGATCGATGCCGGCCTGCGTGCAGGCTGCCGCAAATGCCTGCACGCGCGTCGACTCCGCACTGCCATCGCGCTCGCCGAAGGTCATCGCCGCCGGCTTGCCCAGGTGCAGGATCTCGCCCTGCGCGCCCTTGGTGGCGCTGATGAAGCACAGCCCGCCCAGCACGCGTGCCGCACCGAAACGCTCGTCCAGCGCCGCGTAATGGCGCAGGCCGTTGAGGATCGGCAGCACCGTGGTGTGCTCGCCCACCGCCGGCGCAATCGCCTCGATCGCGCTGTCCAGGTCGTAGGCCTTGCAGCTGAGGATCACCAGGTCGAACGGCCGCTGCGCCACCAGCGCCGGCAGATCCTGCGCGGTGACATGCGCCACCGGGAGCTCCGCATCGCCCAGCGGGCTGCGAATGCGCAGGCCATCGGCCTGCAGCTGCGCCGCGCGCGCATCGCGCACCAGGAAGGTGACATCGACACCGGCCTGCGCCAGACGCCCGCCGAAATAGCCACCGGTGCCGCCGGCGCCGAGGATCAAGATACGCATCGCCATCGTCATCAGCTCCGCAAGCCCACGCCACGGCGCAGCAGCCACAGCGCCAGCGCGCTGAGCACCGCGACAAAGCCCAGCATCAGCGCGTAGGCGACCCAGATCGGCACGTCCGAGCTGCCGAGCAGGCCATAGCGGAATGCGTTGACCATGTAGAAGATCGGGTTGGCGTGGGTGGCCGCTTCGGCCCAGGGCGGCAGCAGCTTCACCGAATAGAACACGCCGCCCAGATAGGTCAGCGGGGTCAGGATGAAGGTCGGCACGATCGCCACGTCGTCGAACTTCTTGGCGTACACCGCATTGACGAAGCCGGCCAGCGAAAAGATGGTCGCGCCCAGCAACACGGTGGTCAGGGTCACCAGCGGATGCGGGATGCGCACCGGAGTGAAGAACATCGCGATGATCAGCACCAATGCGCCGACCATGACCCCACGCAGCACCGCGCCGGAGACATAGCCCCACAGGATCACCCAGTTGGGCATCGGGCTGACCAGCAGCTCTTCCACATGCCGGCCGAACTTGGCGCCGAAGAAGCTGGAGGAGATGTTGCCGTAGCTGTTCTGGATCACGCTCATCATCACCAGGCCCGGCACGATGAACTGCATGTACGTGTAGCCGCCCATGTCGCCCACGCGCGAGCCGATCAGCCCGCCGAAGATCAAGAAGTACAGCGTCATGGTGATGGCCGGCGGCACCAGGGTCTGGCCCCAGATGCGCAGGATGCGCTGCACTTCGCGGCGCACGATGGTGCCCAGCGCAATCCAGTTGCGGCGCGCGTTGGTGGGTTCGGTCACGGTGTGGATCTCGTTCATGGCTGGCCTCCGCTGCGCGGCTGCGCTGGCGGCGTGCCGTGGGGCACGACAGGCGTGGATGCGGTGGCGGCGGCATCGGCCGGTGCCGGGGCGTCGCCGGTCAGGCGCACGAACAGCTCTTCCAGCCGATTGCTCTTGGTGCGCATCGAACGCACCCGGATGCCGGCGCTGCCGAGCGTGGCGAACACGCGGTTGAGGTCCATCGCGCGCGGCATGTCCAGGTCCAGCGTGTGGCCGTCGATGGCGGTGAGCGTGGTGCCTTCGATCACCGGCAGTTCGGCCGGCAGGTCGCCGTCGATATCGAACAGGAAGCCCTCCACGTCGAGCTTGGCCAGCAGCTCGCGCATCGGGCCCTGGGTGACGATCTGGCCGTGGTTGATGATGGCCAGGTTGCGGCACAGGTGCTCGGCTTCTTCCAGGTAGTGCGTGGTCAGGATGATGGTGGTGCCGGCGGCGTTGATCTCCTTCAGCACGCGCCACATGTCGCGGCGGATCTCGATGTCCACGCCGGCGGTTGGCTCGTCCAGGATCAGCAGGCGCGGCTGGGTCATCATGGCCCGGGCGATCATCAGCCGGCGCTTCATGCCGCCGGACAGCGTGCGGCTCATCACCTGGGCCTTTTCCCACAGGTGCGAGCGGCGCAGCTCTGCTTCGGCCAGCGCGGCCGCCTGCTCGCGCGGCATGCCGTAGAAACCGGCGTAGTTGACCAGGATGTCGAAGGGTTTTTCGAACAGGTTGAAGTTGACCTCCTGCGGGACCAGGCCGATCAGGCGCATCGCATCGCTGCGCTGGCCGACCAGGTCGGTGCCGAACACTTCCACCTGGCCGGCGGACAGGTTCACCAGCGAGCTGATGATGCCGATCAGGGTGGATTTGCCGGCGCCGTTGGGGCCGAGCAGGGCGAAGAAATCGCCTGGCGCCACGTCCAGCGACACGCCCTTGAGCGCCTGGGTGCCGTTGTCGTAGGTCTTGCGCAGATCGCACACACGCAGCGCGGGTGCGGTGATCGGAGATGGGGAATTCAAGATGTTCCTTCGCGTCAGCGTGACGGCGCAGCGAGTTACAGGCCGTTATTATAGAAGCCCGCGGGGGCAAGCCCCGATCACAGACTGTCCTAAATACGTTCGTGCCCGTTCAATTTCCCCTCAAGCTTGTCGACCGGCGCATGATCGCGCCCACCGTGGCCCACTGCCAGTTCCTGCGTGACGACGGGCAGCCGCTGGATTTCCAGCCCGGGCAGTTCATCCAGATCCATTTCACTGCCGCCGACGGCACGCCGACCAAGCGCAGCTATTCGCTGGCGACTATCCACGACCATGCGTTCGGACCGGGCGAGGCGGTGGATATCGCGGTGAGCTTCGTGCCCGGCGGCTCGGCCACCGCGCTGTTCGAAGGCCTGCAGATCGGCGACCGGTTGCAGGCCAGTGGTCCCTATGGACGTTTCTGCCTGCCGGCGGGCGACCACAACCGGCGCTATGTGCTGATCGCCACCGGCACCGGCGTCACCCCGTACCGCTCGATGCTGCCGTTGCTGGCCGAGGCGATCGCCACCCGCGGCGTGCAGGTGCTGCTGCTGCAGGGTGCGCGTACGCCGGCCGAGCTGCTGTACGGCGACGACTTCCGCGCGTTTGCCGATGCGCACCCGCAGTTCCGCTATATGCCGTGTTTTTCGCGCGAGCTGCCGGAACAGCCGCATGCCGATGTGCGGCACGGGTACGTGCAGCAGCAGCTGGCCGAATGCGCGCCCGATGCGCAGGGCGATATCGCCTACCTGTGCGGCAACCCGGACATGGTGGACAGCTGCATCGACGCCCTGAAGGCAGCCGGCCTGCCGAACGCGCAGATCCGCCGCGAGAAGTACGTCAGCCCGGCACCGGCAAAGACCTGAGGCTTCCCGCGCGAGGCCGGCGCAGGCCCGGTTGCCCCGGCGATGGCAAGGCCCGCCCACAGCTGGCGCTGCCGGGCCGCTAGGCCGCCGCCAGCGCCGCCCGCGGGCGACGCAACTCGACGGTGATGTGCACCAGTTCTTCGTGGATCTGCAGGGCGGCGCGCACCAGGTCCGCATCGATGTCGGCCGCAGTGACCAGGCTGACCACGCAGGCATAACGATCGCTGCCCACACGCCAGACATGCAGGTCGCCGATGGCGATGGCATGCGGCAGCCCGGCGATGACCTGCTTCACTTCTGCCACCACCGGCGCATCCATCTCCGCATCCAGCAGCACCCGGCCGGTACTGCGCAGCAGGCCCCATGCCCACACGGTGACCAGCACCGCGCCGACGATGCCCATGATCGGATCCAGCCACCTCACGCCCCAGTACATGCCGGCGAGCAGCGCGACGATCGCCAGGACCGAGGTCGCGGCATCGGCCACCACGTGCAGATACGCGGCGCGCAGATTGAGATCGGCGTGCCCATCGTGGTGATGACCATGACCATGACCGTCATGCGCGTGGTCGTGCCCGTGGTGGTGGCCATGCGCATGGCCATGCGAGTCGCGCAACCACCAGGCGCAGACCAGGTTGACCAGCAGGCCGATGACGGCGATGACGGTGGCTTCCTGGTACTGGATGGGCCTGGGCGAAAACAGCCGTTCCACCGACTGGAACGCCATCAGGCCGGCCACGCCCAGCAGCAGCATTGCGCTGGTGTAGCCGCCGAGCACTTCGACCTTCCAGGTGCCGAAGCTGAAGCGCAGGTCGCCTGCATTGCGCCGCGCGAAGCGGTAGGCGAACAGCGCCAGGCCCAGCGCCAGCGCGTGCGAGCTCATATGCCAGCCATCGGCGAGCAGGGCCATGGAGTTGAGCGTCCAGCCGCCGACGATCTCCGCCACCATCATCACCACGGTCAGGATGACCGCCTTGCGGGTGCTACGCTCGGCCAGCGGGTTGGCGCTGGCGAAGGTGTGCGACTGCGCGCAGTGCGGCGCGGCATGCATGATCGACATCGGGAGGGGGTCCTGGCTACGATACCCCCCTGTGGTATCTCAGGTACCCCCAGGGGGTATATGGCAATGGCGCATCTGAATCAGGACAAATCCAAGCTGCTCGCCCGCGTGCGCAGGATCCGTGGACAAGTGGAGGGGCTGGAGAAGGCCCTGGCGCAGGACGTGGACTGCACGGCGTTATTGACGCAGGTGGCGGCGTTTCGTGGCGCTGCGCAGGGCTTGATGGTGGAGTTGCTCAGCGAGCACTTGAAGCATCACGTCGCCGCGCCCGACGCGCTGAGCGAGCGCGAGCTGGCGGTCGACGACATCGCCGCCATTCTCAGGACATATCTGAAGTAAGCGCGGCCATCGGAAGCACCGCATTCGCCGCCAGGCGGATGCGGCCGGCGCCAGGACCCGGCACGTGCCATGCGCGCACTGCGGTTCCTGCGCGCCGTCCGCCCTCGCCCGCGTGCACGGAGGCAAGGGCTTGCCGTGCACTCAGCGCGCCGAAGGCTCCAAGGTCATCAGCACCACGTCGTTGCTGCGCATCGGCACGCGGATCTCCACCACGCCATCGGCGCCCACACGCACGCGCCGGTCCTGCTCGGGCGTATCGCGCGTGGCCTGCTGCAGCTGCACCAGCTGACGCGGTGCCAGGTCCTTGGGCATGCCCATGTCAATGTACAGCGACAGCGGGTCGTTGCGCCGGTAGCCGGTCTTGCGCACCTGCAGCCGGTAGTTGCCGGCCGGCACCTGCGCCAGCCGGAACACCAGCGCTGCGCTGTCGGTGCTGGGCACCTGTTTGGTATAGAACGGGGTATTGCTCACTGCCTGCACCGGCTGCTGCCAATCCCAGGCCACTGCCGCGATGCGCTGGCCATCCACCGCCGCAAACGCATGCGCATCGCCCAGCGGAATGTCGCGGCCCTTGAGCGCGTGCAGGTACTTGTAGGCGAACCAGGCCGGCTTGCGGATGCCCTCGCAATTCATCAACCCGAAGCCGCCGTGGAAGGGTGTGGGCGGCGGGCCGGGTTCTTCGAACAGATCGGTGTAGGTCCAGTAGCTCATGCCCTGCACCAGGCCTTGCACCTGCTTGAGCTTGGTCAGGATATAGGGCGCGCTGATGTAGCTGTCGTGGACGAAATCGCGCGGCGTGTAGCTGCTGCTCCACTCGGTGAAATACAGCGGCAGATCCGGAAATGGCGAAGCCTGGATCTGCGTGCGCACCCGGCGCACATCGCCGACGATGGCGTCCGGCGATGCCGACAGCTTGACGTCCTGCTTGCCGTCTTCATCGAGAAAGCCGCCGTCCACGCCATAGGTATGCGTGGTGACGAAGTCGATCGGCAGTTTGTTCTTGGCAACATAGGCCAGCAGTTCCGGCACCCAGTCCGCACCGGCGGTGGAGGGGCCGCCGACGCGCAGCTGCGGATCGATTGCCTTGATCGTGCGTGCGGTGTTCGCATACAGCTCGAAGTAGGCCTGCTGGTCGGCGTTTTCCCAGAAATCCTTGAGATTGGGCTCGTTCCACACTTCGAAGTACCACTGGCGTACTTCCTCGGCGCCATAGCGCGCCCGGATGTGGCGCACGTATGCATCGATCAGCTGGGTCCACTTGGCCGGGTCCGGATGCGAGGTGTTGCCCTTCCAGTAGAACAGCGTCTGCTCGGAGGTCTTCATCGCGCCGGGCGTAAAGCCCAACTCGACGAACGGGCGGATGCGCTTGGCCAGCAGCGCGTCGTAGAGCTGGTCCAGCTTGGTCCAGTCGTACACCAGTTTGCCGTCCACCTCCTTGACGGTGCCGAGCACGTCATGGAACACGTCGTGGAAGCGGATGTAGCGAAACCCCAGCTCCTGCACCGCGGGCACCAGCTGCGCCTGGCTGTCGCTGCGGATCAAGGTGCCGGGAAAGTCCGAGCCGATCGACAGATCGTAGAACCGGTCGACCGGCCCGCCGGCGCTGCCCAGATCCACCTGGATGGTGCGCGGCGCTGGCGCCTGCGCCATGGCAGAGGCCGCCATGCAGCCGCCCAGTGCAATTGCCAACAAGATCTTCAGACGCATTGGCGCTCCCGCCGAGGTTCGATCGGGGGAGCGTAACCCAGCTCGGGTCCCGCGCTGCACGCCGCAGCTGCTTGCGTCTGCTTCCCGCGATCGTCGCGCCGCAGCGGGGGGAAAGGCGCACACGATCGACCATGTAAAGGGTGCTTGACAGCCGGCCATGGCAGGCGCATCTTGCCTGTCAAGTTGACTTGACAGGCGAAGGGAATGCGTCAGCGGCATCGGCAACTGCAATGCAGACCGGCATGGTCGGCGCAGCCCTTGCTGCGCGGCGGAGTCGGAATCCGCAGCGCTGGCCTGCCACTGCCTGCATCGACACCTGCGCGGCACGGCGCATGACCGGCTGCAATCGCAACGCGCTGATGGCGCTCTGCCTGGGTGCGGGCCTGCTTGCCGTGGGGGTGCTCGGGCATTGGCGGCTGCTGCCGCTGAGCGCCTACCTTGCCGGGCTGTGCGTGGGCGGGGGCGTGTCGTGCCTGTTGCTGTCGCTGCTGCTCTGGCTGTCGCGTGGCAGCCTGCGCGACAGCACGCGGCCGGTCCTGGCGCGACGCTATCACCGCGAGTTCGGCGTGCCGATGGGGATGTATGTGGTGGTGATGCTGTTCTGGAACCATGTGCTTGCCCGCGTGGATCCGGGCTGGGCGCGCGTGCTGATCGCCTTGTTGCCGGCGGTGCTGGTCGCCCTGGTGATCCGCGCGGTGGCGCGCTACGTGCGCGACTCGGACGAGATGCAGCGACGCATCGAGCTGGAGTCCATCGCCATTGCCGCCGGCCTGCTCAGCAGCGCGTACATGACCGGCGGCTTTCTGCAGGCCGCCAAGCTGATCGACATTCCCGCGACGGTGGCGATGTTGTGGGTGTTTCCGATGTTGTGCGCCATCTACGGCGTCACCAAAAGCATCAACGCACGACGGTTTCAATGAATAGTCGCGTGCGCGAACTGCGCGAGGCCAGTGGCTGGTCGCAAGGCGAGCTGGGCGAGCGGTTGGGTGTGTCGCGGCAGACCATCAATGCACTGGAGACCGGCAAGTACGATCCCAGCCTGCCATTGGCGTTTCGCATCGCGCGCTTGTTCGGGGAATCGATCGAGCACGTCTTTCTTTACGAGGACGGGCAGTAGTCGCGGCGGTCACACCCGACCGGCTGCGGTGTCAGGGGACAGGGATATCAGGAGAGATGGTGATCATGGTCAAGCAACCCACACTGGTGGCAGCGCTGCTGCTCGCGCTGCTGGCGAGCGGATGTCAGCGGGCGGACCAGCCGGCTGAAAACGCAGCTGGCGCGACCAAGGCTGTGCCGGCCGCGCCCGGCAGCGTGCGGCCGCGTGCTGCAACGGCGCAGACCGGCACCGCCGCCGGCAATCGCTACGGCGCATTGCACTTTGCACCGTGCACGCTGAGTTCCGGCAGCGCGGCCGGCAATATCGAAGCGCAGTGCGCCAGCCTGCGGGTGCCGGAAAACCCGGCCGCGCCGACAGGGCGCAGCATCGACCTGAAGATCGCCTGGCTGGAAAGCGATGCTGGCGCCGGCAGCACGCCGGACCCGGTGTTCTTCATCGCCGGTGGGCCGGGGCAATCGGCCACGCAGGTCGCCGCGATCGTGGAGATGGGGCTGCACGAAGTCCGCAAGCAGCGCGACATCTTCCTGGTCGACCAGCGCGGGACCGGCGGTTCGCATCCGCTGGAGTGCCGCGATGCCGCAGGCAAGCCGCTCATGCTGGAAAACAGCAGCGCCGCCACCGCCGAGCAACTGACCGATTATGCGCGCCAGTGTGCACAGGGGCTACGCAACGATGCCGATCCGCGCTATTTCACCACCAGCGAGGCCATTGGCGATCTGGATGCGGTGCGCGCCGCACTGGGCGTGCAGACGCTCAACCTGATCGGCGGCTCCTACGGTACCCGAGTGGCACAGCACTATGCGGCGCGCTATCCGCAACACACACGCACCCTGGTGATCGATGGCGTTGCGCCAAACGATCTGGTGATCGGCGGCGAATTCGCGCGGACGTTCGAAGATGCGATCGCGTTGCAGGCCAGCCAATGTCGCAAGGAACCCGCCTGCGCCAAGCGCTTTCCGGTGGACACGCGCACGCAGCTGCGGCAGGTGGTGGAGCGCCTGCGGCAGGCGCCGGTTGCAGTGGATTACCGCGATCCGCGCACCGGTGAACTGCACCACGAGCAGGTGACGGCCGATACCGTGGTCGGCCTGGCATTCGGGTTTTCGTATGCGCCGGAAACCGCCTCGTTGCTGCCGCTGGTGCTGGACGAGGCGGCGGCGGGCCGTTACGCCTCGTTGATGGCCTTGGCGCAGATGAGCGCATCGGATATGTCCGATCAGATGAATCGCCCGATGCAGTGGTCGGTGCTGTGCAGCGAGGACGCCGGACGCTATACCCCGCCAGCCGCCAAGGACGGGACCTTGCTGGGGGCGGACGTGGCGCAGATGTTCTTCGCGCCCTGCACGGCCTGGCCGACCAAGCCGGCCCCGGCTGCCGATGCCGCGCCGTTCAAGTCCAACCTGCCGGTGTTGTTGCTGTCGGGCGAGCTGGATCCGGTGACGCCGCCGCGCTATGCCGAACGTGTACTGCAGGGCTTGCCCAATGGCCGCCACCTGGTGGCGCCGGGGCAGGGCCATGGCGTCTTTCGCCTCGGCTGCATGCCCAAGGTGCTGGGACAGTTCCTGCAGACCGCCAATGCCAAGGCACTGGATGCGCAGTGCGTGGCCAGTCTCAACAACGTGCCCGCGTTTACCTCGTTCAACGGATGGGAACCATGAGCCGTACCGACCACGCCACGGAGGCGCACGCATGATCGTCGTCGACAACCTGCACAAAGCGTTCAAGACCAAGACCGGGCCGGTGAAGGCGGTCGATGGGGTCAGTTTCAGCGCCGCCGATGGCCAGATCACCGGCCTGCTCGGCCCCAACGGTGCCGGCAAGACCACCACCTTGCGCATGCTCTACACGCTGATGTCGCCCGACCAGGGCAGCGTCATCGTCGATGGCGTGGATGCCACCCGCGACCCGGTGACCGTGCGCCGCGCGCTGGGCGTGTTGCCGGATGCGCGCGGCGTCTACAAGCGGCTGACCGCGCGCGAGAACATCGCCTACTTCGGTGAGCTGCACGGGATGTCGCGCACGCGCATCGCCGAGCGCACGCGCCTGCTGTCGGCGGCGCTGGACATGGACGACATTCTCGATCGCCAGACCGAAGGGTTCAGCCAGGGCCAGCGCACCAAGACCGCGATTGCACGCGCGCTGGTGCACGACCCGCGCAACGTCATCCTCGACGAGCCCACCAACGGGCTGGATGTGATGACCACGCGCGCCATGCGCGGCTTTCTGCAGCAACTGCGGGCCGAGGGCCGCTGCGTGATCTTTTCCAGCCACATCATGCAGGAGGTGGCGGCGCTGTGCGACCGCATCGTCATCGTTGCCAAGGGCACGGTAGTGGCCTGCGGCAGCGCCGACGAACTGCGCGCCGCCACCGGGGAGGACAATCTGGAAGACGCCTTCGTCAAGGCGATCGGCTCGGACGAGGGACTGCACGCATGAGCACCACATCGTTGTTGTCCACGCTGTGGACGGTGCTGCGCAAGGAACTGCGCGACATCGGTCGCGATCGCCGCACGCTGGCACTGGCCTTGCTGCTGTCGCCATTGCTGTATCCGATCCTGATCCTGGGTATGGGGGCACTGAGCGAAAGCCGTGTGCGTACCCAGATCGACAAGCCGTTGGAAATTCCCATGCTCGGCCGCGAGAACGCGCCCAATCTGGTGCGGTTCCTGGCCGCGCAGGGGCTCAACGCGGTCGATGCGCCGGCCGATCTGACCGCCGCAATCCGCAACCAGGATGTGGATGTGGCACTGCGCATCAGCGCCAGCTACGCCGACGACTGGCGCGCCGGGCGCCCGGCATTGGTGGAGGTCATCAAGGACAGCACGCGGCGCGAGGCCGACGTGCCGAGCCTGCGCCTGCAGGCCGCGCTCGGCAGCTATAGCCAGCAGGTCGGTGCACTGCGCCTGCTGGCGCGCGGCATCGATGCGCAGGTGGGCAGGCCGCTGGAAATCGCCGCGCAGGATCTGGCCACCGCCGAAGCCAAGCGCGGGCAGATGATGGCGATGCTGCTGCCGGTGCTGCTGGTGATCACCTCGTTCCTGGGCGGCGCCTCGCTGATCCTGGATGCCACCGCCGGCGAGCGCGAACGCCAGTCGCTGGAACCCCTGCTGGCCACGCCGGCGCCGCGCAGCGCGATCGTCAGCGGCAAGATCGCCGCCGCCTGCGTGATCGGCATGCTGTCGTTGCTGCTGACCTTGCTGGCCTTCAAGGTGAGCGCGCAGCTGTCCACGTCGAACCTGGGCCGCCAGCTCAATGTCGGCGTCGTGCCGATGCTGCAGATGCTGTTCATCCTGGTGCCGATGCTGTTTATCGGCACCTCGCTGCTGACCTATCTGGCCGCCGCCGCCAAGAGCATGAAGGAAGCGCAGGCGCATATGACCTGGCTGTTGCTGCTGCCGATGCTGCCCGGCTATGCGCTGATGGCGTATCCGTTGAAGACGCAGTTGTGGCATTTCGCGGTGCCGTTCCTGGCGCAGAACCAGATGCTGCTCAAGGTGATCCGCCACGAGCAGATCGACGCCCAGACCTGGGCGGTGTATCTGCTGGCGGGCTTTGGCCTGGCCGCGCTGCTGTGGTACGCGGCGGTAAGGCGCTATCACCAGGAACGGCTGGCGATTTCCGGCTGATGCCCTTCTCCTGCCGGGAGACGGTGGCGCACAGCGCCGGAGGACGGTGCAAATTGCCGGTACGAATGCGCGGTGACGCATGTCGATGTTGACGTTGATTGATTGAACGGTGTTGTTGTCTGCGCAGTGCGTGACGTCGATTCGGTCGCCGTACCCTCACCCAACACCTCTCACGAAAGGGGCTAGCAGTTCCTTCTCCCCTTGGGAGAAGGTGCCCGAAGGGCGGATGAGGGTACGTAGCACCAGGAAACAAAACGCCCGCATCGCTGCGGGCTTTTTGTTTGGTGCCCGACATCCGCCGGGAGTGCAGTGCATCGATCATCGGCAGCCATGAGCCATGAGCCATGAGCCAACAATCAACCAATCAACTAATCAACCAATCAACCAATCAACCAATCAACGACCAAGCAATCAAGGAATCAACGACCAAGCAATCAACGGACTCACTCACTCAGCCGCATGTAGAACTACCTGATCGCCCAACGCCCCACTCAACCCCCCGGGTTGAACGACAGCGTGCGCCGCGTGGTCACCGGTGCAGCCACCGGTTCGAAACGCCAGCGCTTGACCGCATTGAGCGCTTCGCGGTCGAACACGCGCGGCGGGGTGGCGCGCAGCACGCGCGAGGCGGTGATCGAGCCATCGGTGCCGACGGTGATCTCCACCAGCACTTCGCCGGAGGTGCCGGCGCGCAGCGCTTCGGGTGGGTAACGCGGTGCCGGGGTGCTGATCGGGCGCAGCGACTGCGCGGCCGGTGCAGCTGCGGCAGTTGCCGGCGCCGGGCGCGGGGCCGCCGGGGTCGGCGCAGGCGCCGGAGTCTCGGCCTGACGGCGCGCTGCGGCCTGGCGTTCGGCCTCGGCGCTCTGCTGGCGGGCGGCTTCCTGTTGCGCGGCGATCTGCTGCGCAGCGGCCGCCTCGCGGGTCTGCTGCTCAGCCAGACGCTTCTGCTCGGCCGCCTGCTTGGCCTTGTCCTCGACCAGCTTCTTGGCCTGCTCGGCATCCTGCTCGGAGCGGCTGGCGGCGGTCTTCATGCCGGTGTCCAGGCCACTCTTCAGGCGCGGCAGTGCCGGTGCCTTCGGGTCCACCTTTTCGATCAGCGCAATCAGGCGCTGCGCCTCGGGGAATTCTTCGCGGCTGATGCCCTGTTCGGCGGCGATCAGCGTGTACGGCAGCAGGTCGGTCAGCGCGCTGTTGACGGTGGCGTCCTGCGGCTGCTTCTCACGCAGGGCCAGGTAGTACTCCACCGCGTTGTCGCCGGCCGGGGCGTACATGCGGTTGTCCTGCAAGGCCTTGGTGGCCGAGGCGCGCAACTGGTCGGCAGCCATCGATTGCACCTGCGGCGACACCGCCGTGGCCGGCGTTGGCGCGGCGGCTGGTGCCGCAGGCGTGGCGCCGGTGGCAGGCGCGGTGGTGGCGGCCTTGTCGTCCTGCCTGGAGCAGGCGGCCAGGCCGACCAACAAAATGACCGGCGCGATCCGGCGTGCCATACGGCCCTGTGTCAGATCCAACATGCGTTCCCCTTACCCCGATTGCAAAAAGATGCTGCGGCGAGCGCCGGCCATTGTTCCCGCAATGGCTGGCAAAGCGGCAATCTAGCATTGCTGGGGCGGTCTAAGCCAAGGGGGGCGCCTGCCGGGCGCGAAATTCATTCCGCCCCGGTGACCAGCGCCGTGTCGGTCGGCAGCCGCGTTGCCGGCTCGGGCAGCGGTGCCGGGCAATAGCGCCGCAGGAAGTCCGCATGCGCCGGCAGCCGCAGCAAGGCAGCATCGACACGCGTGCGGATGGTCTCCAGAAAATGACGGAGCTCGGCATCACCCATCAGGTCGGCCACCGGGTGATGCTGCTTCGGCGTGATGCCCTGGCCCAGCATCACCTGCACCCAGGAATTTTCCGCAAACAGCTCGTTGGCCTGGTGGAACACCCGCCCGCTCTGGCGGAACAACTCCACCCGATGGCGCAGCGTGTCGGGGATGTCCATCGCCGCGCAATCGCGCCAGAACGGCGTGTCGCGGCGGTCGGTGGCGTGGTAATGCAGGATCACGAAATCGCGGATATGGGTGATTTCGGCGGCGGCCTGGCGGTTGTATTCGGCGATGTCGACATCGTTGATGACCTGCGGAAAGGTCTGCATCAACCGGATGATGCCGCGCTGGATCAGATGGATATTGGTCGATTCCAGCGGCTCCAGAAAGCCGCTGGCCAGCCCCAGCGCCACGCAGTTCTTTTCCCACACCCGATGCCGCTGATTAGGCGTAAAGCGCAGTGCCCGCGGCTGGCTCAGTGCGCGGCCGCTGAGATTGCGCTGCAGCACCTGCGCGGCGCTGTCCTGGTCCATGTAGCGGCTGGAATACACGATGCCGTTGCCGACCCGGTGCTGCAGCGGGATACGCCACATCCAGCCCGCCTGATCGGCACGCGAGCGGGTGTACGCCACCGGCGCGCCGACCGATTCGGTCTGCACCGCCAGCGCGCTGTCGGCAAACAGCCACTGCGACCAGTCGTCCGTGGCCACGCCCAGCGTCTTGCCGATCAGCAGGCCGGCAAAGCCGGTGCAATCCAGGAACAGATCGCCTTCCACCCGCATGCCGCTGTCCAGCGTCAGCGCGGTGAGATAGCCGCTGTGCGCGTCGGTCTCCACGCTGCCGATGCGGCCTTCGATGCGCTGCACGCCGAAGCCTTCGCTGAAGCGGCGCAGGAAACGCGCATAGAGTCCGGCATCCAGGTGATAGGCGTAATTCATGCCGCCGTTGGGCAGGTGGGCGAAGCGGCCCTCCTGCGCGGCGCGCAGCTCCAGGCAATAGTCGCCGAAGTCGCGTGCCACGCCACGCTGCCGGCCCTTCAACCAGAAATGCTGGAAGCCGGCACTCCAGTGATCGGTGCCGGTATGGCCGAAGGAATGGATGTAGTGCCGGTCGGCATCGCGCCAATGCTCGAAGCCGATGCCGAGCTTGATGGTGGCCTGGGTGGCGGCCATGAACGCGGCCTCGTCGATCTCCAGCAGGCGATGGAAGGTGACCAGGCTGGGGATGGTGGCTTCGCCCACGCCCACCGTGCCGATCTCGTCCGATTCCACCAGGGTGATCTGCAGGTGCCGGCCCAGCACCTTGGACAACGCGGCGGCGGCCATCCAGCCGGCGGTGCCACCACCGGCGATGACGACGCGGCGTACCGGGCGCTGTTGGGGATCGGAAGGAGCGGTGTCGGTCATGGCGTCAGATCCTCAGCGATTCAGGCGTTGCAGCAAGCGCGCGCGCAGGCTGCGGGCACGGGCCTCGTCCATCGGCGCCAGCACGCCGCGCGCAGACTCCGGCACGTGTGCGGCGGTGTCCTCGTCGGCATCGAACACGTAATGGTCGAACACGTCCTGCCAGATGGCGCGTTGTTCCGCTGGCAGGTCGCGCATGGTGAGCAGCGCCAGCATCAGCGCGTTCATCGGCGAGTCCATGTAGGCCGGGCTCTGCCGCCACCAGAAATTCACCAGCACGTTGAACGGCGTCAGCGCCTGGACGTGATGCCACCACATGCTGGGAATGAACAGTGCATCGCCCGGTTCCAGCTCGGCCACCAGCGCGTGTTCCAGCGCCTGCGCATAGCGTGGAAAGCGCTGCAGGTCCGGCGCGGCGATGTCGACCAGGCTGACCGGCTGCCCGGCCGGGGTGAGATCGAGCGGGCCGATATACAGGTTGGCCAGTTGCTGCGGCGGAAACAGCGTGAAGCGGCGCCGCCCGGCGACCACGCAGGCCAGGTTGTCGGGCAGGTCCTGGTGGGCGGCGATGCGGGTGCGGTTGCCGATCCAGATGCTGGCCAGCGGCTCGCGCTGCGGCAGCGCGATCGGGTTGTGCGCGCGCAGGCCGGGCAAATAGGTGTCCAGCGTGGTGGAGCCGACATAGATCGCCGGTGGCTGCGGGTTGTGCAGATCGCGCAGCAAGGTCTCCAGCACCACGTTCAATGGCACCCGTTCGGGGCGGAAATTGAAGCCACTCATGTCCGCGTTGTAGAAGAAGCGCCCATCGATCTCCGGCGGGCCGACCTGCGCCACCACCGCCTCGCCGCGATCGAAGCCGCGCAGGTAGGCGGCGGCCGCCTGCGCAGAGCTCGCGCCGGCCTGCGCCAGCGGCCAGTCGCGCACCAGCGCGCGCAAGACCAGCGGCGTGGTGGAGCGCAGCATGGCCGGATCCAGCTGCTGCGGGTCCAGCCCGTGTCGCTCTTCGATGGCGCGCGGCTCAACCAGCATGGCGGCGCTGCAGGCGGTCGAGCAGGTGGCGGAACTGCGCGATCGAGGCCACCGCCATGTACAGCGGTTCCAGATCGCCATGCCGGTGCAGATCGAGCAGTGCGGCATCGTCGAGCGCGCGCAGGCGTTCTTCGTGCACGGCGTAGAGCCCGGTCAGACGGCATTCCAGGCCGTTCTGCAGCGTGGCCTCGAACACGAACGGTTCGAGCAGGTCGTAGCCCAGCAAGCGTGCGACGAACGCCTCACTGGCCGCCAGGCCATCGTGCAAGGTGCGCAATACCTGGCTGATGTGGTCGAGAAATTCGGTGGTACCGCCATGTTCGCGAAACAGCACCTCGCCTTCGCTGCGGCTGATGCGCGGGCTGTCCAGGTCCACGTGCACCATCGGTCCGTCCGCCTGCTCGCCGATCAGAAACGGTTGCCGCTGGATCGCCAGCGGCACGTACGGCGCATCCCAACGCGCACCGTCCAGGAACAGGTTCTCGCCCAGGCGCAGGCCCAGCAACGCCAGCGGCTGAAAACTGCGCTCGCCGCTGCGATGGAACACGATCGGGTATTGCGCCTGGAGTTGGCGGAATTCCTGCGGAAAGGTCGCAGCCGACATCACGTCATCGCCGAAGGCGGCGCCGTGCGCGGTGATCACGCGCAGATCGCGGTGATCGAGGTTGTTCAACAACACGGCATTGGTCATGGGGGCAGGCAGATCACGCGGGGCGCGTGGCCCATGCTTGGACAGTTCCCCTCCGCGTGGCAAGTGCCGGATGCAGCAACTGCGGCCAGCGCGCGGAAAGGCGGTGCGGGCGTCCCGGCAGGCGCGCTGCCGGGACGCTCGGTACCTCACTCAGATCACCAGAACTTGTAGCGCACGCCCAGCATGTAGCGCGGGCCGGTCTGGGTGGCGTAGATGATCTGGTTGGGGTGACGGCCGTGCTGGCGCTGCACCTCGTCGGTGAGGTTGATCGCCTCCAGGCTCAGCGACAGGTTCTCGGTCCACTGGTAGCCGATGCTCAGATCCAGCTGGCCATAGGCTTCGGTGTAGACCGGGTTGGGCTGGCCGCTGCCGTCGAAGCGTGCGGCCAGGAACTCGTCGCGCCAGTTGTAGGCCGCACGCACCTGCCACTTGTCCCGATCGTAGAAGCCGACCACGTTGGCCGAATCGCTCAGCCCTTCCAGCGCGAACTGCTCGCCGATCACGTAGTTGTTGTAGGTCAGGCCGGAGTCGACCATGGTGTAGTTGGCCGACACGCCGAAGCCGCTGTCGCCGAACATGTGCTGCAGGTTGAATTCCCAGCCGTCCAGCGAGGCCGAGCGCTGGTTGGCCGGCGCAGTGATGGCGAAGTTGGCCACCGGATCGCCCGGTTGCCCGCTGATCACACCGGTGGCATTGCCATTGGAGTCGTCCGTCCCGCGCACCACACCCGGCGCACCGCCGCGGTTGCGGAAGATGTAGTTGCGGATGCAGGTCAGGTCGGCCGAGGCGCAGCCGTTGCCCAGCGCTTCGTTCCAGTACGCACCGCCCACCGGCGTGTTCAGGCCCAGCGAGGCATCGTTGCGCGTGGTCACGCCGATGTAGTTGTCGATGTTCTTGCGGAAGAAGCCCACCGAGGCGTAGCTGGCATCGCTGTAGTACCACTCCAGCGACAGGTCGATGTTGTGCGAGAGCAGCGGCTTGAGGCCGGGATTGCCTTCCTGGCCGGTGCCGCCTTCCAGGCGCGCGATCTGGTTGAGCGTCTGCCCGCCCTGGATATCGCCCCAGCCGGGCCGGCCGATGGTTTCGCCGTAGCTGCCGCGCAGCACCAGATCCTCGGTGAGCTTGAAGCTCAGGTCCAGGCTGGGCAGCCAGTACTCGTACTTGCCGCTGCCGCTGGCAAATGCCGAGTCGGCCAGGCGGATCGGCAACTCGTTGTTGGCGACCCAGTCGATGCCCACCGCCACCGGCACCAGCGCCTGTGCGTCCACCTTTGTTTCTTCGTAGCGCACACCGGCGGCCAGGCTGATCGGCACGCGCAGATCGTCCCAGCTGTTGTTCCACTGCAGGTAGGCGTTCTTGGATTTTTCGGTCACGCGGCGGTCGGTGGTGAACACCGGCGAGGTGCGGTACAGCGCGTCGTCGCCGGCCACCTGCGCGGCGGCCTGGCGGGCGCGTTCGAAGTCGAACAGGAACAGCTGGTTGAACTGTGCCGGATTGCCGCTGCCGTCGATCGCATCGAAGTACTGCGCAAACGAACTGGGGATCCACAGATCGTCCGGATAATCGGCCGCGGTGCCGGCACCACCCCAGGTGTCGCGCTGCACGTTGGAGAATGCCGAGCGGTTCTTGACCTCGGTGCTGCCAATACCGAACTTCAACTGCGAATAGTTTTCGAAGGTGAAGTCGCCGTTGACCTGGGCCTGGTCGATCTCCGACTTCATATAGCTGTTGCGGAAGGCCGAGCCGGTGACCAAGGTGCGCGACGGATCCAGCCCGGTCAGGCCAAAGCCCAACTGCTGCTGCAACACCGGGAAATCCTTGCTGAAATCCACCACCGAGGTGCCGCGGTAAAAGCCGGACACGCCCAGCGAATTGCTGGAGCCGAACGGGCTGTCCGCACCGGCTTCTGCGGTAGAGCGGTGGATGTCGAAGTTGAGCTTGAACTGGTCGTTCACCGCCCAATCCACGTTGAAACCCAGCGATTTGTTCTGGTTGCGCGTGGCCGCATTGGAGCCGGCGGTGGCCAGATCGCTGGTGGCCGGATTGACGATTTCCGAATAGCTCACCGGCCCGGCGACCGGGCCATTGGTCCAGGCGCTGGCCGACGGCCCATAGTTGAACCACACCGACATCTCGTTGCGCTGCTGCTGGATCTTGTTTTCCGAATAGGTGTAATCCAGCGTCGTGGTGACGTTGTCCAGCGGCTTGTACTGTAGCGTCAACTGGCCGTTGGTGCGCTGGCGCTCGACGCCGACCACGCGGTAGTTGAGGTTCTGCGGCACCGAATAGATATCGTTGGGGCCGGGGCGGTTGACGATGTTCTCCGAGCCGGGCGCGCCCGGCTGCGGGATGGTGCCGTAGGCGGTGGCATCGCCGCGGAACGAGCGCCAGCCGTTGGGCACGCCGACCTGGCTATAGCCGAAGTCGCGTTCCTGGTAGCTGCCGCTCAGCGACACGCCAAAGCGTCCATCGGCCGAGGTGTTGCTGAAGATGCCGGAGATTTCCGGGGTCAGTGAGTCGCCCTGCAGACGTCCGGGCAGGTTCTCGTTGGAGCTGTCGTGCACGCCCTTGAGGCCGACATTGGCATGCAGGCCCGGGTTGTCCAGCGGCCGGCTGGTCTTGATGTTGATGGTCGCACCGATGCCGCCGGTGGGCGTGCTGGCGCGGCTGGTCTTGAACACCTCGATGCCGGAGATCGACTCCGACGCCAGGTTGGCGAAGTCGAACGCACGCGAGTTGGAGGCGTTGGATTCCTCGATGCTGGCGCCCGGCATCTGGCGGCCGTTCAGCAGCACCAGGTTGAAGTCCGGGCCGACGCCGCGCACGGTGACGCGCGAGCCTTCGCCCAGCGAGCGGTCGATCGACACGCCGCTGATGCGTTGCAGCGACTCGGCCAGATTGGTATCGGGGAACTTGCCGATGTCCTCGGCCACGATGCCGTCGACGATGCCCTGCGCATCGCGCTTGACGTTCATCGACGAGGTGAGGCTGCCGCGGATACCGGTGACCTGCACCGCATCGAGCGTGGCCGGATCGGCCTGGCTTGCGCCCGGAACGGTGGACGCGGACTGCGGCGGCGGTGCGGTCTGCGCGGCCAGCGGCGTCGACAAGGCAAACAGCAGGGCAGACGTCAGACGCCGCGTGCGCGGCAGGGTGCGTGGCTCTCTCACAATGATTCTTCCCCAAGTGAAGATAAGCCGGCCCCAGGCGGGACAGGCGAAGGTCGATGAAACAGTCGTGCATTTGTGAGCGCCGCCTTAACCAAGTCAACTTGCACTGCAGCATCGGCCGCGAGCAATCGCGTCACACATCGTTCCAGTCAGCACCACGGCGAGCGCATGCGCAGGTCGCGGGCTTGGTCGTACCATCGGTCGTCGAGGCGCGCGCCTGCGTGCCACCACCTGCCGAACTGGAGCGCACGATGATCGACCTGTACTACTGGCCCACCCCCAACGGCCACAAGGTCACCTTGTTCCTGGAAGAAGCCGGGCTGGACTACACGCTCAAGCCGGTCAACATCGGCAAGGGCGAGCAGTTCGAGCCGGCCTTCCTGCAGATTTCGCCCAACAACAAGATGCCGGCGATCGTTGACCACGCACCGGCTGACGGCGGTCCCGCGCAGAGCGTGTTCGAATCCGGCGCCATCCTGCTGTACCTGGCCGAGAAGACCAGCCGCTTCCTGCCGCGCGATGCGCGTGGCCGCATCGCCGCGCTGGAATGGTTGTTCTGGCAGATGGGCGGGCTGGGGCCGATGAGCGGCCAGATGGGCCACTTCAACGTCTATGCGCCGGAAAAGATTCCCTACGCGATCGAGCGCTACAACGCCGAAGTGCGCCGCCTGCATGGCGTGCTCGACAAGCGCCTGGCCGCCTCCGCGTTCCTGGCCGGCCCCGAGTACGGCATCGCCGACATGGCCAGCTATCCGTGGATCGAGGTCTACGCCGACATCCGCCCCGATTACGCCGACTTCCCGCATCTCAAGCGCTGGCACGACGCCATCTCCGCGCGTCCGGCCACCCAGCGCGCCTACGCGCTCAAGGAACAGGTCAACCCCAACGCCGGCAAGCCACTGGGCGAGGAAGAACGCAGGCACCTGTTCGGCAAGCGCTGAAGCAAAGCGGCAGGCGCGGTTGCGTAACAGCCCATGCGGCGATAGCGGCGACTGGTGCAACTGCGCAGCAATAACAGCAGGCAGCAACGGCAAGCAGCATCAGGAGTTAGCAGCGGCATGCGCGTGCATCAACTGCGTGCGACACACCCGGCGCCTTGAGCCCCTCTCCCCCCGGGAGAGGGGTTGGGGTGAGGGTACGCAAGTGGAGCCAGACCCACCGCTCCCCGGAACCTGCGCAGCACGAAATGTGCATGCACCCTCCGCAGCGCGCCAACTGCGACCATCGGGCCATCGCACCTTTGCCGCGCAAGGCAGGGCGAGGACGACTCCAGAACCACGCTGCCGCACATGCGCGCAACCACACACAGCCCCTCATCGCGCGCACGCACCATCGCCGCGCTTCTCAAACACCCCACGCGCCCGCATCCTGTGTGCTATCTCAAGACAGGATCTTCGATGCGCGCCCTGTTCGCCGCCCTTGCCCTCATGCTCAGCACGCTCCCCACCGCCCACGCCGAAAAGCTCACCCTCGATGCCATCACCGGCCCGTTGCCGTTGTCCGGCCCGACGCTGATGAAACCCAAGGTCGCCCCCGACGGCTCGCGCGTGAGCTTCCTGCGCGGCAAGGACAGCGACCGCAATCAACTGGATCTGTGGGAGTACGACATCGCCAGCGGCCAGACCCGCCTGCTGGTTGACTCCAAGCTCGTGTTGCCTGGCACCGAGACGCTCAGCGATGTGGAAAAGGCCCGCCGTGAGCGCCAACGCATCGCCGCCTTCGCCGGCATCGTCGATTACCAATGGGCGCCGGACGCGCACGCGTTGCTGTTTCCGCTCGGCGGCGAGCTGTATCTGTACGACCTGCGCAAGACCGGCAGCGCCGCAGTGCGCCAGCTCACCCATGGCGAAGGCTTCGCCACCGATGCCAAGCTCTCGCCCAAGGGCGGCTTCGTCAGTTTCGTGCGCGCGCGCAACCTGTGGGTGATCGACCTGGCCAGCGGCAAACAGCTGCAACTGACCCGCGACGGCAGCGAGACCATCGGCAATGGTGTGGCCGAGTTCGTCGCCGACGAGGAAATGGATCGCCACACCGGCTACTGGTGGGCACCGGATGATTCGGCGATCGCCTTCGCGCGCATCGACGAATCGGCTGTGCCGATCCAGAAGCGCCCGGAGGTCTACGCCGACCACACCGAGGTGATCGACCAGCGCTATCCGCAGGCAGGCCAGCCCAATGTGGCCGTGCAGCTCGGCGTGATCGCCCCGCGTGCTACAGCCAAGCCACAGTGGATCGACCTGGGCAAGAACCTGGACATCTACCTGGCGCGGGTGGACTGGCGCGATGCGCAGCGGCTGACCTTCCAGCGCCAGTCGCGCGACCAAAAAACCCTTGCGTTGATCGAAACCACGCTGGCCAGCGGCAAGCAGCGCGTGCTGGTCACCGAGACCTCGCCGACCTGGGTGCCGCTCCACAACGATCTGCGCTTTCTCAAGGACGGCCGTTTTGTCTGGAACTCCGAGCGCAGCGGCTACGCACATCTGTATGTGGCATCGGAAGACGGGCGCACGCTCACCCCGCTGACCTCCGGCGACTGGGTGGTCGATGCGTTGCTCGCCGTCGACGAGCACGCCGGCACGGTGTATTTTTCCGCCAGCAAGGAATCGCCGACCCAGACCCACATCTATGCGGTGCCGCTGGCCGGCGGTGCGATCGAAAAACGTTCGATGCCCCGCGGCACGCACGCGGCCAGTTTCGCCGGCAATGCCAGCGTGTATGTCGATAGCTGGTCCAACACCACCACGCCGCCGCAGATCGAGCTGTTCCGCGCCAATGGCGAAAAAATCGCCACGCTGCTGAAGAACGACCTGGCCGATCCGCAGCACCCTTACGCCAGATACCGCGACGCGCAGCGCCCGGTGGAATTCGGCACGCTCACCGCTGCCGACGGCACCACGCCGCTGCAGTATCGCCTGATCAAGCCGGACAACTTCGACCCGGCCAGGCGCTATCCGGTGATGGTGTACGTGTATGGCGGCCCTGCCGCGCAGACCGTGCTCGATGCCTGGCCGAGCCGTGGCGATGCGCTGTTCGACCAGTACCTCGCCCAGCGCGGCTATGTGGTGTTCTCGCTGGACAACCGCGGCACGCCGCGGCGTGGCCGCGCCTTCGGTGGTGCGCTGTACGGCAGGCAGGGCAGTGTCGAAGTGGACGATCAGCTGCAGGGTGTGGCCTGGCTCAAGGCGCAGCGCTGGGTCGATCCGGCCCGTATCGGCGTGCAGGGCTGGTCCAACGGCGGCTACATGACGCTGATGCTGCTGGCCAGGCACAGCGAGGCCTACGCCTGTGGCGTGGCCGGCGCGCCGGTCACCGATTGGGGGCTGTACGACACCCACTACACCGAGCGTTACATGGACCTGCCGGCCAGCAACGCCGACGGTTACCGCGACGCGCGCATCGCCACCCATCTGGACGGCCTGCGCGCCAGGCTGCTGCTGATCCACGGCATGGCCGACGACAACGTGCTGTTCACCAACTCCACCGCGCTGATGAGCGCGTTGCAGGCGCGCGGCACCGCCTTCGAATTGATGACCTATCCCGGTGCCAAGCATGGGTTGTCCGGCAGCACCGCCTTGCATCGCTACAAGACCGCGGAGGCCTTCATCCAGCGCTGCCTGATGCCCTGAGCGGCCGGCGGCCGGCTGCAGGGGACGCGGCCACTGCAGTGGTACAGCGGCCGCCGCCGCGGCCCCGCGGCGATGTTGGCCGCGCCGTGGTGTTGCTCACCGCCGAGGTCATCTGCAGTCGTGCGCCAATACCTGGCCTGCAAGGACGTTGTCATGTCATCGCTGCCGCCGGTTCCGGCTGCAGCGCCTGGCAAGCTGCAATCGCCAACGTCTGCAGCCTGGTAACGGGTCCGCAAGCGCCGCCGCACTCCTGCGACCATGACCTAAGGCGCATTGCCGCAGCCGCTGCGGATGGGTAGGGTCGCGCTACTCAACTTGCGGATCCACCCCATGAAACCACTTGTTCTCGCCGTTGCGCTGGCGCTCGGTGCTTCGCTGCCATTGCAGGCACAGACCGCTCAGCCCGGGCAGGCCCAGCCTGCCACGCCGGCCTGGGTGCAGACCAGCAACGGCCACGCGCAGATCCTGCTGAACGCGCAGGCGCCGTTCCAGCCCGAATACGCCAGCTTCTTCGGCGTGCCCGGCTACGACGACCAGGTCATCGACCTGGGGCCGAACAACGCCGCGCGCTACCGCGATGCGATGAGCAAGGCGCGCACCGCGTTGCAGGCCAAGCTGGCGACCGAGCGCGACGTCAACGTGCGCCAGGACCTGCAGATCATGATTGCGGCGGCCGAACAGAACATCGAAGGCAGCCAGCTCAACGAGCGCTACCTGCTGCCGTGGAGCGACGCGCCGCAGCTGGTCTTCAGCGGCCTCAATGGATTGCTGTCCGACCAGACCCTGCCCGAGCGCCGCGCCAAGGCGCTGGATCGCCTCAAGCGTTACGTGGGCCTGGTGCCGGGCACGACGCCGACCACCACGCTGGCCCGCCAGCGCTACGAGGAACAGCTTGGCAACAAGGCCCTGCTGCAGCCGACCGAGCGCGAAGTGGAGCAGGCGCTGGCCAACGTGGACACCTACGTCGCCGGCATCGGCGAGTTGTTCGCCAAGTACAAGATCGCCGGCGCCGACGAAGCGCTCAAGGCGATGTCCACCCAGTTGAAGGAGTACGCCACCTGGACCCGCACCACGGTGCTGCCGAAGGCACGCAAGGACACCCGCCTGCCCGAACCGCTGTATGCCTTCCAGCTCAAGCAGGTCGGCATCGACATCGCCCCGCAGCAGCTGATCCAGCGCGCGCAGCTGGAATTCATGGAAACCCGCTCGGCGATGCGTCAGCTGGCGCCGCTGGTGGCCAAGGCCAAGGGCGTGCAGGGCAGCGATTACGTGCAGGTGATCCGTGCGCTCAAGGGCAACAAGATCGCCGACGATCAGCTGGAAACCCACTACCGCGGCGTGATCGACCAGATCGACCCGATCATCCGCCAGCAGCGCATCGTCGATGTGCCCAACCGCCCGATGCAGATGCGCCTGGGCAGTGCGGCCGAAAGCGCTGCGCAACCGGCACCGCACTTCCTGCCGGCCCCGCTGATCGGCAATACCGGCCAGCAGGGTCAGTTCGTGCTGCCGCTGGGCAACCCGACCGCCGATGGTGCCAAGAAGGAGCAGTACGACGACTTCAACTTCGGCTCGGCCGCCTGGACGCTCAGCGCACACGAAGGCCGCCCCGGCCATGAGCTGCAGTTCACCGCCATGGTCGAACGTGGCGTGTCGCTGGCGCGCAGCCTGTTCGCGTTCAACTCGGTCAACGTCGAAGGCTGGGCGCTGTATGCCGAAGCCGAAATGGTCCCGTACGAGCCACTCGACGGTCAGCTGATCGCTCTGCAGTTCCGCCTGCTGCGCGCCGCCCGCGCCATGCTCGACCCGATGCTCAACCTCGGCCTGATCGACCGCGAACGCGCACGCCAGGTGCTCGAGGATGATGTCGGCCTCTCGCCGGCGATGACCCGCCAGGAACTGGACCGCTACACCGTCCGCGCCCCCGGCCAGGCCGGCAGCTATTTCTACGGCTACACCCGCATCCTGGAACTGCGCATGCGCACCGAGCTGGTCCTGGGCAAGAAGTTCGACCGCCTGGCCTTCAACAACTTCCTGCTCGACCAGGGTCTGCTGCCGCCGGACCAGCTGGCCAAGGCGGTGGAGACGCAGTTCATCCCTGCGCAGCAGGGCAAGCGCTAAGCAATTCAAGACGGCGTAACGCAGCAGGGCACGATGGAGCTTGAATCGGCCAACTATCGCGCCCTGTTGCAGCACTGCCTTCGCAAATGCTTTCGAATCGTTGAGGCTCGCCTCAGCGCATTGGAGGCGACACCTCTGGCGCCGCGCGCTGCTGCGCCCCCGCCGGCACCCAGATCGCCATGCCGGCCGCGCGCTTCTGAGTGGTCGGGATGCCGATGCCCAGGCCGCCGCCGACGCGGCCGCCGTAGCTGCCGCCGCCCACCGACAGGCCGCCGCCGGAACGTTCCGAGCCCACGCCGACGATGACCACGCCATTGGCGCCGAGCTTGGCCGCCTCACGCTTGAGGCGCTGCACGGCCGAATCGGTCTGGCCCTGGGTGCCGAAGCCGGCGGCGCTGGTGGATTCGAGCTGGGCGATCTCCACCGAGCCGACCGGTGCATTGGAGTACACCTGCACCTGCGCCGGGTCGATCGGTGCGCGCGCCTGGCCCAGCATCACCTTGGAACTGCTGGCGCAACCGGCCAGGAGCATGGCGAGCGCAGCGGCGATGACGACATGCTTGTTCATGATGCGGCCCCTGTTGACGACAGTGATGACGATGATCCGGCGCCCGGACTGAATCGCGCCGGACTTCGCCGCACCCTAGCCGTGCCCACGTGAGGCTACCGCCAAGTCGCCATTGGTCAGGGTGACCATCTGCCCACGGCGTCTTGGCGGCCGCGGGGCTAAGCTGAGGCCATTCTTCAAGATGTCGAGGTGATACGTGGGATTGATCAGCCTGCTGTGGGGCATCGTGGCGCTGCTGTGGACGGTGCTGGCCTTCATCCCGTTGCTGGGCTGGGGCAACTGGTTCCTGATCCCGTTTGCGGCGGTGGGCGCGCTGATTGCGGCGATCGCGCTGCTGTTCACCTCGGCCGGCAATCGCGGGCGTGCCAAGACCGGTCTGCTGCTCAACGGCCTGGTGATCGTGGTCGGGGTGATCCGCCTGAGCCTGGGCGGCGGCGTGATCTAGCGCGCGGTGGCGTCCAAGCAGGTCGCGCGAGCCGGAAGCGCCTTGCACCGGCTGGCGATGAAGAAGGTCGCCGCGTGACACCGCCGCCATCCGGACGCGGTCCCTAAGGGGCGAGCCGACCGTGTGCCCCGGCGAATCACGCTGGCATGAATCGCGGCGCGCTCCTGTCCGTTGCAGCGCTGCGACACTGCGTCGCAGCGCGGCCGACAGCGGATGGCGGGCGTAAACTTGCCGGCTGCCGACAGGAGCCCACGATGGCCCATCCCCATTACCGTCCCCGCCGCATGCGCCACGATGCGTTTTCGCGGCGCCTGATGCGCGAAAACACGCTGACCACCGACGACCTGATCTGGCCGGTGTTCGTGCATGAATTGTCCGGCCGTGCGCCGATCGCCTCGATGCCGGGCGTGGAGCGTCTGTCGCTGGACGACTTGCTGCGCGAAGCCGAAGCGGCCCTGGAACTGGGCATTCCGGTGATCGACCTGTTCCCGGTGATCGACCCGGCCGGCAAGAGCCTGGACGCGGCCGAAGCCTGGAATCCGGACGGCCTTGCACAGCGTGCGGTACGCGCGCTGAAAGCGCGCTTTCCCGAACTCGGCATCATGACCGACGTGGCGCTGGACCCGTACACCACGCACGGCCAGGACGGCCTCATCGACGCCAAGGGCTATGTGCTCAACGAGATCACCGTCGAGGCGCTGGTCAGACAATCGCTGTCGCACGCCGAAGCCGGTGTGGACATCATCTCGCCCTCGGACATGATGGATGGCCGCATCGGTGCGATCCGTCGTGCGCTGGATGCGCAGGACCATCTCAACGTGCGCATCATGGCCTACTCGGCCAAGTACGCCTCGGCGTTCTACGGTCCGTTCCGCGATGCGGTCGGTAGCGCCGGCAATCTCGGCAAGGCCGACAAGACCACCTATCAGATGGATCCGGCCAACAGCGACGAGGCGATGCGCGAGATCGCGCTGGACCTGGAAGAGGGCGCCGACATGGTGATGGTCAAGCCGGGCATGCCGTATCTGGATGTGGTGCGGCGGGTGAAGCAGGAATTCCGCGTGCCCACCTTCGCCTATCAGGTCAGCGGCGAGTACGCGATGCTCAAGGCGGCGGCCGCCAATGGCTGGCTGGACGAACGTCGTTGCGTGCTGGAAGCGCTGATGGCGTTCAAGCGCGCCGGTGCCGATGGCGTGCTGACCTATTTTGCCCCCCAGGTGGCACGTTGGTTGCGGGAAGGCTGAGTGCGGTGATGCGGTGGCGTGCAGGCAAGGAATCGCTGCTTGCAGGTCTGGCTTGATGCGATGAAGACGCACTGACTCCGCAGGCCGCGGTCTTCCGCGGCCTGGGCTTCGTGCAGAGCGCAGCAGGCGCCTGGATGAGTGAGGGTCGTGCTGTGCAGCCAGCCTTGACCACGGTGATTGCAGAGGACCGGCAGATACCGGCAATGCGGCAATGATCGGGTGATCCCCATCGCCGCATCGCGTTGCGTCAGTGGCGTGAATCCCGAAAATCCGCAGCCAAACTGCGATAACGATTCTCATCTACAATAGCGGGCCCCACTGTTTCAGGCTGTTCGCGCGTGCTCAAGACCGTCCTGTTCCAACTGCACTGGCTGCTCGGCATCACGGCCGGGCTGGTGCTGTCGGTAATGGGGCTGACCGGCGCGTTGATGTCCTTCGAGAACGAGATCGTGCGGTTAGCCAACCCGGCGATCGCACAGCTGGCGCAGCGGCATGCGGCAGGCGAGCGGCCATTGCCGGTGGATGCGCTGCTGCGTCGGCTCGACCTGGATCAACAGCAGGCAGTCACGCGCATGCTGATCGATCCGACCGGCAAACGTCCGTCCACCGCACGCCTGGCCGGCAAGGGGGGCGGCCGGGTGTATTTCGACCCATATACCGGCGACAAGGTCGCCGCTCCGCGGTTGAGCGGCGCGTTTGCCTTCATCGAGGATCTGCATCGCCACCTGGCCGCCGGCAAGCGCGGCCAGGCAGTGACCGGTGCAAGTACCCTGATCCTGTTGTTCTTCTGCGCCTCCGGCCTGTATCTGCGTTGGCCGCGACGCTGGTGGAGCCTGCGTACCTGGTGGGCGGTGGAATGGCGACGGCAGGGGCGCAGTTTTCTGTGGAGCCTGCACGCGGTGTTCGGCACCTGGTGCCTGCTGGTATATCTGCTGGTGGCGCTGACCGGGCTGACCTGGTCCTACCCGTGGTACCGCGACGGCATGGTGGCCTTGCTCGGCACCGAGCCGGCGATACGCGGCGACGGGCGCGATCACCGCCCCGCCACGGTGAATTTCGCGGCCGTGCAGCGCACCCTGGATGCCATCCCGGCCACGCACAGCACGGCATTGGACCTGCGCATCCCGCCGCGTGCGGGTCAACCGCTGAGCGTGCGCTTCCTGCCCGACCATCCCGACCACGACCGCGCCTACGACAATCTGGAAATCGAGCCGGGCAGCGGTGCGTTGCTGCGTCGCCAGGACTATGCGCTGCTGCCGCGTGGCCAACAGCTGCTGGTCAGCATGTTCCCGCTGCATTCGGGCAGTTTCTTCGGGCTGCCGGGCCGCATCGTGGTGATGCTGGCCAGTGTCGGCATGTCGGTGTTCCTCGTGACCGGCTGGATGCTGTATCTGGATCGCCGCCGCAAGAAGCGCGCGCTGCGTGCCGCGCGCGAGGTCCTGCACGGTGCGCCGGCGGCCTCGCAAGCCGAGCCCTGGTTGATCGGGTTCGCCAGCCAGAGCGGGTTTGCCGAACGGCTGGCCTGGCAGGCGGCCGGGCATCTGCAGGCCGCCGGTCTGCCAGTGCAGGTGCGCTCGCTGGCGCAGCTCGGCGCGCAGCATCTGCAGGGCACCCGGCATGCCTTGTTCGTGGTCAGCACCTTTGGCGATGGCGAGCCGCCCGATACCGCGCGCAGCTTCGAGCGCGAGCTGTTGCGCCAGCGCATGACGCTGTCGCAGCTGACCTATGCCGTGCTGGCCCTGGGCGACCGCCAGTACGCGCAGTTCTGCGGGTTTTCGCGGCGCATCGAGCAGTGGCTGCAGGCGCAGGGCGCGCAGCCGCTGTTTCCGGCGGTGGAGATGGACAACACCGATCCGCAGGCCCTGGCGCAATGGCATGCGCAATTGGCGCAGATTGCCGGCGCGCCGGTGCCGGCCGTGCCGCTGGCGCGCCCGACCCTGCTGCACTGGACGTTGTCGACGCGCACGCATCTGAACCCGGGCAGCGAGGGCGCCCCGATCTGGCAGATCGATCTGCTGCCACCATCCGGCACGCAGTGGCAGGCCGGCGACATTCTCGAAGTGCAGCCGGCGCATGCCTACACCCACGTCCGCGCGTGCCTGGCCGCCTGGGGGCTGCCGCCCGACGCGCTGGTGCATGTGGATGCGCAGCTGCTGCCGCTGCAGCAGGCCGTCGCCGAGCGCGTGCTGCCGGAGCCGCCCACGCGCCCGCCAACGCCGCATCCGGATCCACAGACCTGGCTGGATGCCTGCGCCTGGCTGCCGACCCGCGACTACTCGCTGGCCAGCGTGCCGGCCGACGGCGTGGCGAGCGCGGTGGTGCGCCTGACCACAGCCGCCGACGGCAGCCCCGGCCTGGGCTCGGGCTGGCTGATCTGCCACGCACCCATCGGGATGCAGATACGCGCGCGGCTGCGCACCAATCCCGGTTTCCATCGCGTCGAACAGGCGCCGATGGTGTTGATCGGCAACGGCACCGGTATCGCCGGCTTGCGCGCCCTGCTGCGCGAGGCCGAGCTGGCCGGCGTGCACGGGCACTGGCTGCTGTTCGGCGAACGGCAGGCCGCACACGATGCTCTGTTTGCCGACGAACTGCAGGCCTGGCAGGCGCGTGGTCACCTGCAGCAACTCGATCAGGTGTTCTCGCGCGACCAGGCGCACAAGCGCTACGTGCAGCATCACTTGCGCGAAGCCGGCGACACCTTGCGCCACTGGATCGACCGCGGTGCGGTGATCCATGTCTGCGGCAGCCTGGACAGCATGGCGCGTGAGGTCGATGCCGCGCTGCGCGAACTGCTGGGCGAGACGCGGCTGGAGTCGCTGACCGCGGCGGGGCGTTACCGGCGCGATGTCTATTGAGCGAGGTCATGACCGCTGCATTGCGGCGTTGGAGTGCCGACAAACCATAGCGAGCGCGCGTCAATCAGGTGCGAACGGCGTGGAGGAATCGCAGTGCAGCCGGAGAGTTAATCGGCCGCTTCTGTTGGATGCGGTCAAAAGCCTGGCTAATCGAGTGCGCGGTGCCTCACCACTTGCGGGATACGCCGTAAACCCGTCCCTGGGGCTCGGTGGCGGCATCCACGCCGCCACACGGTCCCGGAACCGGCGAGGACACCGCACCAGAGAGTTGGTCGGCGCTCATCTCAAAGGTTGTCTGTCGTGCGGCGTGCATAGACAGGGAGCCAATGCTTCATGATCGAACGAGGCGCATCCAGCACCGCTCTTACCATGCACACCGGCCATCTCGACTGGTCCTTGTCCGCTCACCGTCGCGGGACCTTACGCGGCATGGATGCCGCGTAAGAGCCTCCATGGACGGATTCACGGCGTGTCCCGCGATGGTGGGCGGGCAAGGGCCCCTCGGCAAAGCCGCAGCTCAGCAGCCGAGCTGCCCTGCAGCCAGGTCTCAGATCAACAGCCGGGCAGTGAAAACGCACCGGGCGAGACCTTCTATCGCTGATCAGCCGCCCTGCACCAAGGGCCCGGATCAGCACTTCGCCATAGACCGACGCGACATAGTCTGGCTGGCCGCTCCTTGCCTGAATCTGCACATCCAGCCACCTCAACGGCAGCTCGTATCTCCCTCCGCCGCCGGTGCCTTCATCCGGTAGATGTCCAGCTGCCCCGCACGCGGTGCGCGCGCGCTGCCGGTCACCAGCAACTCGCCCGGCTTGGCCGCGTCCACCACCGCACCGAAGGTGCGTTCCTGCGGCCCGTTGAACGACAGCGGCAGCGCCTGGCCCACGGTGTAATGGCCGTTGTTGCAGGTCGCCAGCACCAACTGGCTGGGGCCGTCCCGTTGACCGCGTGCCCATACCAGCCCCCGTCCATCGCCGAGCCAGGCCGCATCCAGCTCGTCGGCAGCGCTGTTGATGTCGCTCAACGGCACCGGCGCCGCAAAGGCCTGCCCGACCCAGCGCGCCACGAACAGGTCCATGCCGCCGGTGCCGCCGTGGCCGTCGCTGGCGAACAACAGGCGCGTGCCGTCCAGCGACAGCGTCGGGGAACGCTCGTCGCCGCGGCTGTTGATCGGCGCGCCCAGCGATTGCACCGCGCCGATCCGGCCCTGCGCATCCACCGGCGCGCGATACAGGTCCGCGCCGCCGGTACCGCCGGGCCGGGTGGAGGCAAACAGCAGCCAGCGGCCATCGGCACTGAACAGCGGGGAGGTCTCGTCCTGCGCGGTGTTGATCGGCAGCACTTCGGCGTTCTGCCAACGCCCGCCGCTCAACCGGGCCTGCCACAGATCCCAGCCGCCGGTACCGCCGGCGCGGTCGCTGGCCCAGACGATGCGTTGCCCGTCCGGACTCAGCGTGGCGCGCGCCTCGTTGGCCGGCGTTGAGACCACACCCATGCCTTCGATGCCGAATTCGGCAAGCCCCGAAGCGGCCGGGACGCAGAGTAAACTTGCCGCCAGCGCGAGCAGCGTCCATCGAAGTTGCATGCGGTGTTCCTGTCTCAAGTCGCGCACAGTCTAGTCAACCAGAGAGCGTTTCATGCCCGTATCCCGTTATGCCGTGTTCGGTCACCCCGTCGCCCATTCGCTGTCGCCGGCCATCCACGCCGACTTCGGGAAGCAGAACGGCATCGCGCTGGACTACACCGCCATCGACGCAGCGCCGGAAGCATTCGCTGCCGCGCTGGAGCGCTTCGCCGACGAAGGCGGCAAGGGTGCAAACGTGACCCTGCCGCTGAAGGAGGCCGCCTGTGCGTTGTCGGCCAGCCTGAGCGAGCGTGCGCGTCTGGCCGGTGCGGTCAATACGCTGGTGCGCAACGACGGCCGCTGGGAGGGCGACAACACCGATGGCGCCGGCCTGGTGCGCGATCTCACCGACCGCCACGGGCTGGATCTGCGCGGTCGCCGTGTGCTGCTGCTGGGCGCCGGCGGTGCCGCGCGCGGCGTGGCGCCGGCGCTGCTGGAAGCGGGCATCACCGAAATGGTGGTGGTGAACCGCTCGCCCGAGCGCGCCGATGCCTTGTGCGATGCGCTTGGCGAACCGGGGCGGGTGGTCTCGCGCTACATCGAAGACCTGCGCGACCTGGGCGACTTCGAACTGATCGTCAATGCCACCGCAGCCGGGCGTGATCGCGACGCCGGTGCGTTCGCCATGCCGCTGGGTCTGGTCAACAGCCTCACCGCGGCGGTCGATCTCAATTACGGCGCTACTGCCATCGCCTTCCTGGCCTGGGCACGTGCAGCGCAATGCCGCTACGCCGTCGATGGCCTGGGCATGCTGGTGGAGCAGGCCGCCGAGAGTTTCGCGCTGTGGCATGGCGTGCGCCCGGACACCGACCCGGTGTACGCCGCGCTGCGCGCGCGCGAGGCCCTCCTGGTCAGTGCCGACTGAGGTGGGCAGCGTCACCGCCACCGATATCCTGCTGACCCTGGTCACCAGCCTGCTGTCGCGCGTGCCGATGCTGATCGCGCTGCTGCTCGGGCTGGTTCTGCTGTGGCGTGCCTCGCAAAGCCGGTTGCGGCGTGCCGGGCTGGCCGCGCTCTGGCTGCTGCTGGGCTGCCTGTTTGCCGAGGTTGCCTTCCAGGCGATTCCGATGCTGCTGCTGCAGCAAGGCAATGTGCGTCAGATCAGCACGGTGGTCAGCATCGCCCACTTTGTGCTGGTGGCGGTGCAAGGCGTGGGCATCGGCGTGCTGGTGTGGACGCTGGCAGGCAGCCTGCAACGGATGCCGCCCGCCACCGGCCCGCGCCCATGATTCCGCTCAAAGCCATCGCGCTGGTGGTGGTCGGGCTGGTCAGCGTCGGGCAGGGCGGGTGGACGCTGCTGCATCCGCAGGCGCTGGCCGCGGTCAATCGCGGCGGCCTGCTGTACGAACGCTTCGGGCCCACTGGCGTGGGTGCCGGCATGTTGCTGATGGGCATCGCAATGGTGGTCATCGGACTGGTCTGGGCGCGCCATGCATGGCCGCAGCGGCCGCAAGGCCGCTGACAACGTGAAGCGACGCTGCCTGCTCGTTGCAGGCAGCGCAGGGTGGTTCGGTCGGCATCCATTGCGCGACCCTTCGGGTTAGGACTTGCGGCCAGTGCCTGCCGGCGCTGATCGGATCCGAGGCATGCGGTGGCCGTGCAGCGTGCGCACCCGGGAACAGGGCGGCGGCGGCGCCCTGCGCCAGCAAACACGTTCAGCCGAGCGCCGTGCCGGTCGCAGGCGCTGCGCCGGTCCGTGCGAAAATAGCCCGATGAATGAAGTTGCCCCACCGGCCGCGCCGTCGGCGCCCGTTCCCACCCAGCGTGTTCTGACCGACCCGATCAAGGCCGGCATCCGCGAGGCTTACGCCAAGCTGCAGGCCAACACGCCCGGCTTTGCCACGCGGCGGGCGCAGAGCCAGATGATCGGCCTGGTCTCGCGCGCGCTGGCCACCTCCGGTGGCATCGGCATTGCCGAGGCGCCTACCGGCGTCGGCAAGAGCCTGGGCTATCTCACCGCCGGCGTGCCGATCGCGCTGGCCACTAAGAAAAAGCTGGTCATCAGCACCGGCACCGTGGCGCTGCAATCGCAGCTGGTGGAGCGCGACATCCCGGCCTTCCTCAAGGCCACCGGCCTGGAAGCCACGGTTGCGCTGGCCAAGGGCCGCACCCGCTACCTGTGCACGCGCAACGCCGCCGAGCTGCAGGGCGAAACCAGCCAGGAAGGCATGTTCGACGACGAGCAGGTGCTCTACGACCGCCCGCTCAGCCCGGCCGACGCGGATCTGGCCAAGCGCCTGGCCAAGGCCTACGCCGAACGCAGCTGGAACGGCGATCTGGATGATGCGCCCGAGCAGGTCTCGGTGCCGCTGCGGCTGCGCATCACCACGCCAGCCTCCGGCTGTGCCGGCCGCCGCTGCAGCTACGCCGCGCAATGCCCGGTGCTGAAGGCGCGCACCGACGTGCGCGAAGCGCAGATCGTGGTCACCAACCATGCACTGCTGCTGTCGTCGCTGTCGCTGGGCGATGCCGAGAATGGCCAGCCATTGATCGCCCCGCCCGCCGACATGCTGCTGGTGCTCGACGAAGGCCACCACATCGCCGGCGTGGCGATCGACCAGGGCGCGGCCAGCCTGCCATTGGACGAGATGGCCAAGCGCACCGGCCGGTTGCAGATCCTCATCGCCGCCGCCTACCGCGCCGTGGACAAGGACAAGCTCGGCAACCTGCTGCCCAACGAGGCCATCGAGGTGGCCGCGCGCGTGTCCAAGCTGCTCAAGGCCTTCCATGCCGAGGTCGAACGAGTGTGGAAGCCCGAGCCCGGCGAGCGCGATCCCTTGTGGCGTGCGGCCAACGGCAAGCTGCCGCCGCAGTGGGGCCCGGCCATCGAAGAACTTGGCGAAGAAACCCGCGCGCTGTTCAACTGGGTGCATGCCGCACACAGTGCGATCGCCAAGGGCAAGCAGGACGATGCGGCGCGCGAACGCCTGCAGCGCAGCCTCGGCCTGGCCCTGGAGATGGCCGAGCAGCAACACAATCTGTGGAGCGGCTGGCGGCGCGAGGACAAGGAAGGCCAGCCGCCGATGGCCCGCTGGATCACCCTGTCGCGCGATGGCGATCTGATCTGCCATTGCTCGCCGGTGTCGGCCGCGCAGGTGCTGCGCACGATGATCTGGAACGAAGTGGATTCGGTGGTGATGACCTCGGCCACCTTGACCGGTGGCGGCGATTTCCAATCGTTCGCCATCGACAACGGCCTGCCCGATCACGCCGAGATGGCCTCGCTGGCCTCACCGTTCGACTTGCCCAACCAGGCCGAGTTGATCGTGCCCAATTTCCCGGTCACTCCCGACGATCGCGAAGGCCACCCGAAGGAAGTCGCACGTTACCTGGTGCGCGAACTCGACTGGACCGCCAAGGGCAGCATCGTGCTGTTCACCTCGCGCTGGAAGATGGAAAAGGTCGCCGACCTGATGCCGCTGGCGCAGCGCAACCGCGTACTGGTGCAGGGCGATGGCAACAAGTCGCAACTGATCACCGAACACCTGCGCCGCATCGCCGCCGGCGAAGGCTCGGTGCTGTTTGGCCTGAACTCCTTCGGCGAAGGCCTGGACCTGCCCGGCGATGCCTGCACCACCGTGGTCATTACCCAGGTACCGTTCGCAGTGCCGACCGACCCGCAGACCTCGACTCTGAGCGAATGGCTGGAAAGCCGCGGCCACAATGCCTTCAACCTGATCGCCATCCCGCACGCGCTGCGCACGCTCACGCAGTTTGCAGGCCGCTTGATCCGCAGCTCCAGCGACCACGGCCGCGTGATCATCCTCGACTCGCGCCTGCTCACGCGCCGCTATGGCAAACGCATCATCGACGCGCTGCCGCCGTTCAAGCGGGTGATCGGCTAGTCCAGGGCAGCCATTTCTTTTTGCTCTAGAGAGATTCCTGGGCGCGGCATATGGTTATGCGATGCAAGGCGCTTGACAGGACTCAATTCTCTGGATTAACTGGAACTGAAGGAAGTAGGCGCGTCTCTTAGCGAAGCAGGGAGTGCATATGCCGGGCAGTTTCTTCAGGGAAGAAGTGTTGCGCGCACGCCGAGAAGCCTGGCTCGCGCCGGTGCGCCTTGAGGCGCCAAGGTTCGGTTGGCCGTGCTTTGCCACCGCGGTGTTTCTCGTGGTCACAGTGTTCGCGTTGCTGTGCTTTGGAAGTTTCACCCGGCACGAAGCCGTTAATGGCGCATTGGTACCAGACGGTGGCCTGTTGACATTGACGCCGCTCAGCGCGGGCATGGTGTCCAAGGCGTTCGTGGTCGAGGGAGCCACGGTACGGGCTGGTGACCCTGTGCTGGAAATTTCGGGAGAGCAGGACAGCACTTCGCTCGGAGACACGCAGGCATCGGTCATCTCGCAGCTTGAGATAAAGCGCAGTCGTCTGAACGCAGATATGCAGGCGCAGGATCAGCTGTACGCCGCCCAGCAGCGCGATCTGCGCCGAAGGATCGCCTTGCTGCAGGCGCAGGTGGACAACACCGCCGAACAAATCCGGTTGCAGCGCCAGCGCGCAGACAGTGCGCTTCGACTCTACGAGCAATGGGTGAGCGCCGCAGAAAAGGGGATATTGACCAAGGTTCAATTACTGCAGCAGCAAGACATTGCAATCCAGAACCAAAGTCAACTCAAGGAGTTGCAAAAGCATGCGCTAGACCTTCGCGTGGAGCATTCTCAACTGCAATCTCAGCTGGAACAAAATCCTGCGACCTTGGAGGCAAAGCGCAACGAAATTGCCAGGCAGATCGCCGACGTCGCTCAATCCCTTTCGGAGAGCGAGGCGCGCCGTTCCATCGTCTTGCGCGCTCCCGCCGACGGAATCATTGGAAACATGTTTGTCCACGCCGGGCAGCCTGTTAGCGCGCAACAGCCGCTGGTCACCTTATTACCCAAAAATATTACCTTGCGCGCTGAACTTTGGGTGCCTTCCAAGGCCGTTGGATTCGTGACGCGTGGCGATCGCGTCCTTCTTCGCTACCAGGCGTTTCCGTATCAGAAGTTCGGTCGCCACGCAGGGCGTGTGGTTGAGGTCTCGCGTAGCGCGGTCACTTCGAAAGAGTTGTCGTCGCTGCTGGGCCAGCAGATTGAGGAGGCCCGCTATCGTGTCATCGTCGAACTGGAAACACAGCATATTGTCGCCAACGGAAGAAACGAACTGCTGCGCCCGGGCATGGTTTTGGATGCCGACATACTTCTGGAGAAGCGCAAGCTGATCGAATGGATGTTTGAACCCGTTTACGAAATGACGGGGCGTTTGTTGGATAATCCGGCCGGGAAACAGGCATGATCGACACCGCATCGGTCCACCAGCTATTGTCGAACCGTGCGCAGATCGTCCCGGTGATGCAGACGGAAGCGGCCGAATGTGGTCTTGCCTGTCTGGTCATGGTCGCTGGATATCACGGTGACAGAATCGATCTCGCTCAGGTCAGGCGGCGATTCAATATCTCGCAGAGAGGCGTTCGCCTTGAGCGGCTGGTGCAGATTGGTCGTGCCATGGGTCTGGATGTTCGGGCAATGCGAGCCGAGCCTGACTATCTGCAAGACCTGGAACAACCATGCATCCTGCATTGGGACATGTCGCACTTCGTTGTTCTTGAAGGCATAGTGCGAGGCGTTGCGCTGCTACACGACCCTGCACGGGGGACGTTGCGGCTACCGATGTCCGAGGTCGGAAAACATTTCACGGGCGTCTTGCTGGAACTGCAGCCTGGCACAGACTTTCGGCCTTCCGTCGAGGCGCCAAAGGTGTCCTTGCGATCCCTGACAGGGCGAATTTTTGGCCTGAGGCGCGGATTGCTGCAGATATTCGGCTTGGCGTTGGCGATCGAGGTGCTTGCGCTACTTCTGCCTTTCCAGATGCAGTGGGTTATCGACCACGTGCTGGTTTCAGCCGATATGCAGCTGCTTAAGATCCTGACCATTGCTTTCTTGCTTACCGTCGTTTTCCAGACCATGCTGACAGTCGCGCGGAGCTGGATCGTCAGTTGGCTCGGCGCATCATTGAATACCCAATGGATCACCAACCTGTTTGGCCATCTAATGCGGCTTCCACTTGAGTACTTCGAGAAGCGGCATATGGGCGATGTGTTGTCGCGCTTTTCTTCTTTGAAGTCCATTCAGACGACATTGACCGGCAGCTTTGTGGAGGCGATGCTCAACGGGCTTACAGGATGCTTGGCCGTGGTGATTCTGATGGCCTACAGCCTCCCACTTACAAGCCTGGTCCTGGCAGCTTTCACCCTGTATCTCGGCTTGCGTCTGGCGTTCTATCGACTGCAATTCGTGACCAGTCGTGATCAGTTGGCATATGCGGCACGTCAGCAAAGCGAGTTGATGGAGTCGGTGCGGGGCATACAGGCGATCAAGCTTGCCAACAAGCAGGGGCTTCGCCAGGGCAGATTGTTCAGTGCCACAGCACAGAGTGTGCGTCTGGAAATGCAGACGCAACGTTTTGGCCTTGCATTCAATGCGCTCAATCAGGGACTGTTCGGGACGCAGAGAGTGTTTCTCATCGCCATCGGCGGTTACTTGGCATTGAATGGAACCTTGTCGGCAGGCATGCTTGTTGCCTTCCTAGCGTACGCGGATCTTTTCACCAGCAGGGCTGCGGGCTTGGTCGATAAGTTCATCGAACTCAAGATGCTGCGTCTGCATGCGGAGCGGATCGCGGATATCGCCACGACTGCCCCGGATCTAGATGAAATTTCCAGTTATAGCGGCCCGGAGCCCGTTCCTGAAATTCTCGTCAAGGGGCTGAGTTTCCGTTATTCGGACGACGATCCATGGGTCATACGCAATCTCAATCTGCGCATCGAAGCGGGTGAGTCGGTTGCCATTGTGGGCCCTAGCGGCTGTGGCAAGTCCACATTCGCCAAGTTGCTGCTGGGTCTGATCGAGCCGACTGAGGGCACCATCGAGGTCGGCGGTGTCGATATCCGCAAATTCGGGCTGGAAAACTACAGGACGATGGTGTCGGCAGTCATGCAGGATGATCAGCTATTTGCCGGATCGTTGGCCGACAATATCGCATTCTTCGATCCGGATTCGAGTATCGAGCGGATCGCCAGTGCCGCGCAGCTGGCTGCGATCCATGACGATATTGCCAGGATGCCAATGGGATACGAATCCCTTGTCGGCGATATGGGTTCGATCCTGTCCGGCGGTCAACGTCAGCGCGTCATCCTCGCGCGCGCTTTGTACCGGCAGCCGAAGATCCTCGTACTGGACGAGGCGACCAGTCATCTGGATTCCACCAGAGATCAAGTGGTCAACGCGCATATCAAGGCGATGAAAATGACCAGGATCATCATCGCGCACCGGCAGGAAACGATTGCCTCTGCCGACCGCAGGATATCGCTTGTCGCCGATTTGCGAGATAAGCAGGCTGCCAGTCATGGCGCCGAGAAACTTGATGCCAGTGATGGTGTCGAGAAGCACGTCGGTAATTTCGCCGGCGAACTACCCTGAAACAGCCAAGGAGTAAGTAATGGAAAACTTTGAACTCATGGAAAACTCGCGTCCCGTCGCTCAGCGCTTCGCACGTGAGATGACTCAGGAAGAAGTCAGTGCTGTGTCCTGCGGTGGTGCTGGCGATACGTTAGTCATCATCATTGTCGAGGCCATCGACACCGAAACGATCATTATCGTCAGCTAAGCGTACCCCGGCATGGCGACATGCAGATGTCGCCATGCTCCTGTCGCGCCTTGGAATGTGTTGGGTCTATGGACAAAAATATCAGGAATGTGTTGATCGTCGCCCCGCGCAGCGATACGCATGCGTCCGCGATTGCTGCGATGATCGCCGCGTCGGGACACGCCGTGAGCCTGTTGGACACCGGGCAGTGGCCGTGTGGCCTCGACGGGTCTTTGCTGTATGGGTCGCAAGGCGTGAGTGTTGTTCGAGATGGCGTTCCGATTGTCTACGATGCGGCTTGGAGCCGCCGTTTGTTGTTCAATAAATCGGTGCCTACGCATGTCCACGATCAGGACATAAAATTCATCAAGACCGAAGGGCTGCTGTTCGATCTGGGGGCGGTGGCCCTGCTCGCAGCTGGGCACGGCGTAAAGCGTTGGGTCAATGCGCCGCTAGTTGCACTCGCCGCTGATCAGAAGCCGCTGCAGCTCGCCGCTGCAGTTGCCAGTGGTCTGTTAGTGCCGGAGACCTTGATCAGCCATCGTCCGGACGATGTTCATGCATTTCGTCAGAGACATGCCGATGGTGTTGTCGTCAAGCCGTTCAATGTCGGGGCATGGGCGGATGGTGAAAACTACAGCGTCTCCTATGCGACACGCATTGCTCCGAAAGAACAGCTGGCGGATGGGGATCTGCGCGCGTGTCCGACGACCTATCAGCAGGTTATTAGTCATCAAGCGGACCTACGGGTGGTCTGCATGGGGGGGGAGTACTTCTGCATGCAGATGCGTCATTCCTTGTTGGGCGAGATCGACTATCGTGCTGTCAGGCATAAGACGACCATGCACTACGAGTGGATATCTTTGTATCCCGGATTGCAGGCAAAGCTGGATGTGCTTCGATCATCACTGGGGATCGACTTCTTCTGTGCAGATTTTGTCGTCCCCATCGCTGGGGGTGAGCCGGTATTCCTGGAGCTCAACCCAGGTGGACAATTCCTCTATCTGGATGACAAGTCGCCTGGGATGGACATAGCGGGCAAGTTTTGTTCGTTCCTGGTTTACGGGAAAACCAGTAGGTACCGGGAATTTCCACGCTTGGAAGAAAAGCCCGTAGCTGTCCAGAGTGGGACGGGGGTCAAGAGTTTTCCAGAATCGAGAGTTGCGTGCTCATGAAAGTGGTGATGCTAGGAGTGCTGCTGTGGCAGCTGGCGACGATAGGGCATGCTGTTGCTGAAGCAGGGCAGAATCTGCAGCCGGACCACCACTCAATGAATGCTACCTACCGCGAACAGCTGCTGGCACTGGCCGATGCAGATCAGAAGATCCGCGAGCAGATTCGTGGTGCTTTCACGGCGCAACAGCTACAGGCCAACCAAGGCGCAGCGAAAGACATGGCAATGCGTCTGGTTGCGTCGCAACGGGAAAACCAGGCTGCGCTGTCTGCATTGATCGAGAAATTCGGCTTCCCCGATGTCGCGTCGGTTGGCGAAGACGGGGCGCATGCTGGTTTCCTGGTCGCGCAGCACTCCACTGACCGCACGTTTCGCGATGGCTTCCTGAAGAGCATCGAGGTTGCAGTGGCGCGCGGGTCTTACAGCACCGCGGACATGGCATTGTTCGTGGATCGTAATCTGATCATGTCGGGCAAGCCGCAGCGCTACGGTACCCAGCGCAAGGCGGACGGCAGCCTGTTCGAGCTGGAGGATCCGGCGCAGCTGGCACGCAGACGGGCAGACGTAGGTTTGCCTGACGAACAGGGCGGTTCTGGCGGTCTTTGAACCTTGCGGAGATCGCCAAGTGCGATGCGATGGCTGCGCTGCTTGTCAACGCATGGGGCGCGTGCATGCCTGGGTCAAAAAGACGTCGCGATGTACGGGTGCCTTGGTTTTCGCTAGCGATGACACCCGGCCCTGTGCGTATTTTCACCGCATGCTGTTGCTGGTTCGTGAGCCTGCCGATCTTCTGCACTGCAGTATTCTTACAGCCACCAACGCACTGCGTGCGTCGCTGTGAATCAGGTCTGGTCACCGCATCCGCGGCATAAGCGGCATGATCTTCAACGTACCGCCGCTTTGTTACGCGATGCATATCACGCTCTGTAGTCATCATCATGTTCGCCTATCGCAGCGATCATAACTAACGACTTCTCACGCTTCGGCCCGCTGGCCATGATTCAGCTCCCTCAAACGAGCTGACGCCATGCGCCCTGGATCCCTCATGGTGCTAGCCCTGCTAGCCCCCACGCTGATCGCCCCGCCGGTCTTCGCCCAATCCGTCCTGACCCGCGACAACGGCGCCAAGGTCGGTGACAACCAGAACTCGCAGACCGCCGGCGCCAATGGCCCGACCCTGCTGCAGGATGTGCAGCTGATCCAGAAGCTGCAGCGCTTCGATCGCGAGCGCATCCCCGAGCGCGTGGTGCATGCACGCGGCACCGGCGTCAAAGGCGAGTTCACCGCTACTGCCGATCTGTCCAGCCTGACCAAGGCCAAGGTATTCAGTGCCGGCGAAAAGACCCCGGTGTTCGTGCGCTTCTCCTCGGTGGTGCACGGCAATCACTCGCCGGAGACCTTGCGCGACCCGCACGGCTTTGCCACCAAGTTCTACACCAGCGAAGGCAACTGGGATCTGGTCGGCAACAACTTCCCCACCTTCTTCATCCGCGATGCGATCAAGTTCCCCGACATGGTCCATGCCTTCAAGCCGGACCCGCGCACCAACCTGGACGACGACTCGCGCCGTTTCGATTTCTTCTCGCACGTGCCCGAAAGCACCCGCACGCTGACGCTGCTGTATTCCAACGAAGGCACCCCGGCCGGCTATCGCTTCATGGATGGCAACGGTGTGCATGCCTACAAGCTGGTCAATGCCCAGGGTGAAGTGCACTACGTCAAGTTCCACTGGAAGACGCTGCAGGGCATCAAGAACCTCGATCCCAAGCAGGTTGCCGCCGTTCAGGCCAAGGACTACAGCCACCTGACCAACGACCTGGTCGGTGCGATCAAGAAGGGCGACTACCCGAAGTGGGACCTGTACGTGCAGGTGCTCAAGCCGGAAGACCTGGCCAAGTTCGATTTCGATCCGCTGGATGCCACCAAGATCTGGCCGGACGTGCCGGAGCAGAAAGTCGGCCAGATGGTGTTGAACAAGAACGTCGACAACTTCTTCCAGGAAACCGAGCAGGTCGCGATGGCGCCGGCCAACCTGGTGCCGGGCATCGAGCCGTCCGAAGATCGTTTGCTGCAGGGCCGTATCTTCTCCTACGCCGATACCCAGCTGTATCGCGTCGGCACCAATGGTTTGAGCCTGCCGGTGAATCGTCCGCGTGTGGCGGTCAACAACGGCAACCAGGATGGCGAGGCCAATCACGGCCACACCACCAGTGGCGTGAACTACGAGCCGAGCCGCCTGGAACCGCGTCCGCAGGACACTGCTGCGCGCTATAGCGAACTGCCGCTGTCGGGTACCACCCAGCAGGCCAAGATCACCCGCGAGCAGAACTTCAAGCAGGCCGGTGAGTTGTATCGGTCCTACAGCAAGAAGGATCGCGCCGATCTGGTGCAGAGTTTCGGCGAGTCGCTGGCCAACACCGATACCGAGAGCAAGCACATCCTGCTGTCGTTCCTGTACAAGGCCGACCCCGAGTACGGCACCGGCGTGACCCGTGTCGCCAAGGGCGACCTGGCCCGGGTCAAGCAGCTGGCCTCCAGCCTGCAGGACTGATCCACCCACGGCATCGCGGCCTGTGCCGCGGTGCCGTTTCGCTATCGGGAGAGCCATATGCGCACCCTGCTGTTTCTGATGCTCGGCACCCTGTCTGCGGCTGCCAACGCTGCCTCGCCCACAGCTGCCTCCACCAGCGCCACGACTGCCGCCGCCGACCCGGCGCAGATCAAGCTGCAGTTGCGCGAGTACTTCTTCGACGCCGCACGCGAAGGGCGGCAGGACATGCTTGCCGAGTTCATCCGCTCGCACTACGACCTCAACACCCGCGACGAGAAGGGCTACACCGCCCTGATCCTGGCGGCCTATCACGGCCAGCGCCCGGCGGTGGAGCAGTTGCTCAGCGCCGGCGCCGACCCCTGCGCGCAGGACAAGCGCGGCAACACCGCGCTGATGGGCGCGATCTTCAAGGGCGAGCTGGGCATCGCCAAGCGTCTGATGCAGGCCGACTGTGCTCCCGACCAGCGCAACAATGCCGGGCAAACCGCGGCGATGTACGCAGCGCTGTTCCAGCGGACCGACGTGCTCAAGGACCTGGCCGCCAAGGGCGCGGACCTCAGCCTTAAGGATGGGCAGGGCAACGATGTGACCAGGCTGCAACGCGGCGAGTTCGCGACGACCCCGGCGCGCTGAGCGCGCCTGTCATGCGTGGCCGGGCAGGCGTGCGTGATGCCAAGCGTGCGTGGTGCCAGGCGTCAGCAAGCTTGCACAGGCGCCATGCGGCCGATGCCGGCGTGAGCCAACGGCGATGCTTGCTGCAGCGTGCCGTACCGCAATGCACCTGGTGCACAGGCCAGTTGCCTGCAGGCCGCCGCCGAGCGGATTGCACGCCTAGCGCTCGGCCGTCTTCGAAGCGCTGTCGGTGGTTGCGACGGCAGCTCCGTCCCGGTGGCCGTCGGATGAGCCGCTGATCGGCATCGCCTGAGTCCTGCACCTCGATACACGGAGCCTCGGCGGCCTCGCTGCAGCACTCCATCTACCGGGTGCGTACCGGCGACGCCCGCTCGGCTATGACCACCGACGTGGTTCGGGGGGGCAGCCGTTGCGCACCGAGCGCACCGCATCCTCGCTCTGAGATCGGCTGGCCGCGCGTCGACTTACTCAATCTGCCTGCATCACCTGCCGAGAGGCGCAACCATCGCCCCCGCCAGGTTCGGAGGTCAGCCATCGTGCACCGAGCGCAGCGAATCGTCGCTCCCGGATCGGCTAGTGGCTCGCCGACCTGCTCAATTTGCCTCCACGACCCGCCAAAAAGTGCGGCCGCCGCCTCCGCCGGTTTTCTGCCGCAGGCGCGTTGGATCTCTGGCGGAGGTGGTGATTTTTCCGCCACTGCGTCAGGAGTCTCCTGACGTGGAAACGCTTGTGCGCCAAGGGTTTGACAGAAGTCTGAGTGCGCGCTGACTTGCCTGAAATTTGTTCGGGAAAACCGCAAAAAACAGTTCAAGAAAGCGCTGCGAACGCCGATGCTTCCGCTATCGCACACTAGGAATCCCCCCGGACCATGAAGCTCGATCCCTCCATCCCTTTCCTGATGTCCCTGCTGGCCATGGTGCTGTGCACCGCCACTGCCGTGGTCGCCCTGGTGTTCGGTCAGGTACACGTGCTGGCCACGTCGTGGAGCTTCTACACCGTGCTGGGCACTGCCCTGATCACTCTGGTCGCTTCGTACCACGCCCTCGGCAAGCCGCTGAGTGCCGAAGAGCGTGTGGGCTTCCGCAACCCGTAACTACAGATGCGGTCCAGGCGCAGGAAACTACGCTGCACCGGACCAATCAGCTTCGCGCGTCACCGATGATGCACTGCGTTCGCCCTGTCCAGGCGAACGCCGCCAGACACCGCGCATCCTGCAGCGATGCCGCCTGAGCCGCCTGATGACGCTTGCACCGGGCAAGCGACGGGAACGAGAACAGCGCCAGCGCGATGTTGTTCGCTCCTCCCGATGGCACAAAGCCGCCCGCTGCCACCTGCCAAAGCGCGCCGCAAGTACGTCATAAAACGTGCGTCCTGCGTGGATTCGGCCAGCCGAGATGGGGCAGTCACACAGTGCAGTGAGCGATGATCCTGCAGAGGACTCCGGTAGGTAAGCCGTGCGGGATGCCGCGCCGCGCTGCGGCAGATTCATCCACGCCCGTGTAAGCTGTTGATCCTGCTCCGCATTCCGATGGCCGCCTGCTGCGGCCACATGTCGATGACCGCTTCCGCCGATCGCTACGCCGCCTCCCTGCGCCTGTCCGTCGCTCCGATGATGGACTGGACCGACCGCCATTGCCGGGTCTTCCATCGCCTGCTGGCACCCTCGGCGCGGCTATATACCGAGATGGTGCACGCCAATGCAGTGATCCATGGCGATCGCGCGCGGCTGATCGGCTTCGATCCGGTCGAACATCCGCTGGCGCTGCAACTGGGCGGCAGCGAGCCGGCACTGCTTGCGCAGGCCGCGGCGATCGCGCAGGCCTGGGGCTACGACGAGATCAACCTCAATTGCGGCTGCCCGTCCGATCGCGTGCAGGCCGGGCGCTTCGGTGCCTGCCTGATGCGCGAGCCGGGCCTGGTGGCCGACTGTGTTGCCGCCATGCGTGCAGCGACCACGCTGCCGATCACGGTCAAGTGCCGCCTCGGCGTGGACGACGATGACGACTACGCCGTGTTCGCCAGCTTCGTCGATCAGGTGGTCGCAGCCGGTGCGGCCATGGTGGTGGTGCATGCCCGCAACGCGTGGCTCAAGGGCCTGTCGCCCAAGGAAAACCGCGAAGTGCCGCCGCTGCGTTACGACTGGGCGTATCGCCTCAAGCAGGAGCGCTCCGCGCTGCCGGTTGTCCTCAATGGCGGCATTGCGACGGTGGAGGCCGCCATGGAGCATCTACACCAGACCGACGGCGTCATGCTCGGCCGGGCCGCCTACCACGACCCCTACGTGCTGCATCGCCTGGATGCGGCCCTGAACCAGCGTGCGGAGCAGCCGCGCGATGCGTTGCTGCGCGCCTTGCGGCCCTACGTCGAGTCGCAGCTGGAACGCGGCCTGGCGCTGAAGCATATGACCCGGCACGTGCTGGGGCTGTTCCATGGCCAGCCGGGCGGACGCGCGTTCCGGCAGGTTCTGAGCGAGGGCGCACACCGGCCGGGTGCCGGTTGGGATCTGGTCGAGCAGGCCTTGCAGCGCACCGACACCCAGGGCTGGCGCGTGGTGGCCTGAACTGGCTTGCAGCTTGCATTAGCTGAACCGGCATACGGATGTCTGGCATGTAGCGGGATGCCGCCGGGCAGGCGCGACTGCGAAATCCGGCGCTGAACCGTCCTATGGTGGCCGGATGGATTCATTTCGCTGAACCGCGTTAACACAAAGCTAAAAAGTTCAGATGGGATTCACCCCGAAAAATCAAGAATTTGGGTCTATTCTCGGGTTCGACCATGCGGTGCCCGGTGGCCGTCTTCACGAATTTTGAATGTTCCTGAACAACCCGCTAGGATTTATTGTGACCCAGCCGTCCTGCCGCGCCCGCTATGTCGTCCTGGTTGCCCTTGGGGCCGCCATGGCAGCGCCGTTGGCATGGGGACAGGCGTATCCGATGTCGCATGCGGGGCGCGAGGCGTTGCCGCCGTCTGCGCGCGGCAATGGACGCACGCTCTCGGACACCATCCGGCAGGTGCAGCGGTCCACCGGTGGACAGATCCTTAGTGCCGAGCGCGTGCCGTTCGACGGGGGCAATCTCAACCGGATCAAGTACATGAAGGATGGCCGCGTGCATACCGTGTATGAGTCGGAGCAGATGCAGGCCACGCCGCCGCGCAGCCAGGCTCAGCCGGATGCGCCACCACGCGACGATAACCACTAGACGTAGATAGTTCTGCGTTCAGTCTTATAAATTCCCCGGCCATTGGCCGACAACGTAACTAGGGAGAGTGCATGCGTATCCTTTTGGTCGAAGACGAAGCTCCGCTGCGCGAGACCCTTGCCGCGCGCTTGAAGCGTGAAGGCTTTGCTGTCGACGCTGCACAAGACGGCGAAGAAGGCCTGTACATGGGCCGCGAAGTCCCGTTCGATGTCGGCATCATCGACCTTGGCCTGCCCAAGATGTCCGGGATGGAGCTGATCAAGGCGCTGCGCGACGAGGGCAAGAAATTCCCGGTGCTGATCCTGACCGCGCGTTCGAGCTGGCAGGACAAGGTCGAAGGCCTCAAGCAGGGTGCCGACGATTACCTGGTCAAGCCGTTTCATGTGGAAGAGTTGCTGGCGCGCGTCAATGCGCTGCTGCGACGCGCCGCAGGCTGGAGCAAGCCGACCCTGGAATGCGGCCCGGTTGCCCTAGATCTGGCAGCGCAGACGGTCAGCGTCAATGGCGCCAACGTGGACCTGACCAGCTACGAGTACAAGGTGCTCGAGTACCTGATGATGCATGCCGGCGAACTGGTCTCCAAGGCCGATCTGACCGAGCACATCTACCAGCAGGATTTCGATCGCGATTCGAACGTGCTGGAAGTGTTCATCGGCCGCCTGCGCAAGAAGCTCGATCCCGATGGTGAGCTCAAGCCGATCGAGACCGTACGCGGTCGCGGCTACCGTTTCGCCATTCCGCGTACCGAAGGCTGAGTCCGCGCATCGGCAAGCAGGAAGATCAGGTGCCGGGCCGCTCCAAATGGTATAGACGCTGGCGGCCGCGCTCCCTGCAGGCCCGCCAGCTGCTGGCTGCCAGCCTCAGTCTGGTGGCCTTCCTGGCCCTGGCGGGGTATGCGCTGGACGTGGCGTTTGCCGATACCGCCGAGAAAAACCTGCGCGAGCGGCTGAAGAACTACGCCTCTGCGTACGCGGCCAATATCGATTTCGTCCGCGACGGCTCGCTGTATATCGGCGGGCAGCCGCCAGACCCGCGTTTCGATGTGCCCGGTGGCGGGCTGTACGTGGAAGTCGTGCGCCCGGATGAAAGCTGGACCTCGATGTCGGCCGAGGGCCCGAATATTCCGCACGGGCGCATGCTCGAGCCGCGCCAGGAAGAATTCATCGGCCCGCTGGAGATGACCCAGATCGACGGCAGCGTGGGCCAGTTGTACCGCTACGGCCTGGGTGTGAGCTACGTCGAGCGCGAACACGGCGGGGAGATTCCGTACACCATCTACGTGATGGAAGATGCGCGCTCGATGGGTGCGCAGCTGCGCGTGTTCCGTGGCGCGGTGTGGTTCTATCTCGGCAGTGCCGGCGTGGTGCTGCTGGTGCTGCAGGCCTTCATCCTGCAATGGAGCCTGCGTCCGCTGCGGCGGGTCATCAACGAGTTGACCAAGGTGCAGCGCGGCGAGATCCAGCGCATGAGCGAGCAGCATCCGCGCGAGCTGGAGCCGCTGACCGAAAGCATCAACGCCTTCATCGAGAGTGAGCGCGACAATCTGGACCGCCAGCGCAATACGCTGGCCGATCTGGCACACAGCCTCAAGACGCCGATCGCGGTGTTGCGCACCCAGCTCGATAGCGGGCAGTCCGAGCGCGATCTGCACGAGGAAATGGACGTACAGCTGCGCCGCATGAACGACCTGGTGTCCTACCAGCTCGCACGCGCGGCCTCTAGCGGCCACAAGCTGTTTGCCGCACCGCTGCCGATCGAGTCGACCGCCGAAGAAATCGTGCGCGGACTGGAGAAGGTCTATTCGGTCAAGGGCGTGTTGTGCGAGTTCGATATTTCGCCCGACGCGCGCTTTCATGGGGAGCCGGGCGACCTGCAGGAATTGCTGGGCAACCTGCTGGAAAACGGCTTCAAGTGGGCGCGCAGTCGCGTGCTGCTGACCGCCCAGCCCGGTCCCACCACCGGCAGCCGTCGCGCCGGTTTGATCCTGTCGGTGGAAGACGATGGCCCCGGCATCGCGCCGGAAGACGTGGCCAAGATCCTGCAGCGTGGCGTGCGCGGCGACGAGCGCGTGCAAGGCCACGGCATCGGCATGTCGATCGTGCAGGACCTCATCAAGGCCTACCGCGGCGAACTGCAGGTGGTGCGCTCGCAGGAACTGGGCGGTGCCCGCTTCGACGTGACCCTGCCGCCGGGACTGTGACCGGCATGGGTGGCGGAATGAACCGGTGGTCAACGTCGCAGCGCGCTCCGACAACCGTTTAACGCCCCGCGCGTTGGCGTGACCATACTGGGCCGATTGCAGGCCGCTGCGATGGAGAGCTGCATGTTCGAGCGCAATGCACAGATGCACTGGCTGAGCGCACATCCGGTGGGCACGCGCCGCCGTCATCGATGGCAGCTGACGTGGCTTCTCGCGGGTTGTGCCTTCGCCATGTCGGGCAGTGCTGCCAATCCAGCACTGACGCCGACCCAGACACGCTGGCTGCAGCGTGCCACCTACGGTGTGGATGCCGGTAGCGCAGCGCAACTGCAGCGGCTCGGGCCCAAACGCTACGGCAAGCTGCTATTGCAGGCCGGCGACGATGCGGCACTGCCAGCGCCGATCCGTGCCCAACTGCAGCAATTCGATGCATTGCACACGCCCTTGCTGGCCTTGCTGACGCAGTACGAGGCCGACAAGATCCGCCTGCAAGGCATGCCCGATGGCGACGAAAAGACGGCATTGCGCAAGGCGTGGCAGGCGCGTGGCGGGCAGATGCTGACCCAGGCGCGTCAGGCGCAGCTGCTGCGTGCGGTGTATGCGCCGGAACAGGTGCATGAGCAGCTGGTGTGGTTCTGGCTCAATCATTTCAGCGTGTACGCCGACAAGGGGCGCGTGAAATGGATGGCGGCCGATTACATGGAAAACGCGATCCGCCCACACGCCACCGGCAAGTTCGCCGACCTGGTGATGGCCACGCTGGAAAGCCCGGCGATGCTGGAGTATCTGGACAACGCCAAGAACGCCAAGGGCAAGGTCAACGAAAATTACGCACGCGAACTGATGGAGCTGCACACGCTGGGCGTGCATGGCGGCTACAGCCAGCAGGATGTGCAGCAGCTGGCGCTGATCCTTACCGGTGCCGGCCTGGTGCCGGTCAAGGCCGAGGGCGCTCCGCCGCTGGCCGCTACCGCGCCGGGGCAGCCGCAGGTGGTGCGCAAGGGGCTGTTCGAATTCAATCCTGCGCGTCATCAACCTGGCGACAAGACCTTGCTTGGCCAGCGCATCGCCGCCGGCGGCCTGGATGAGATCGCGCGTGCGGTGCAGTTGCTGGTGCGGCAGCCGGCATGCGCCCATTTCATTTCGCAGCGCTTGGCCGAGTACTTTGTCAGCGACACGCCACCGGCCGCGTTGGTCGAACGCATGGCAAACACCTTTCAGCGCAGCGATGGCGATATCGCCAAGGTCATGCAGACCCTGCTGGATTCAGCGGAGTTTGCGCAGGCGCAACCGCGCAAGTTCAAGGATCCGAATCGGTTTGTGGTCTCGGCGATGCGGCTGGCGTACGAGGGTCAACCGGTGGTCAATGCCGCGCCGATGGTGAGCTGGGTGCAGCAACTCGGCGAGCCGGTGTTCGGGCGCATCACTCCCGATGGGTGGTCGCTGCAATCGCAGGCGTGGACCAGCTCCGGGCAGCTGGCACGCCGCTTCGAGGTGGCGCGTGCGTTGGGGGGCGGACCCAGGCAATTGTTTCGCTTCGATGGCGATAACGACACGCCACTTCCGGCGCTGACGCGGATCGATACGCGCCCATCGTATCGCTGGGTTGCGCCGTCGCTTTCCAGCAGCACGCGTGAGGCGCTGGACCAGGCGCGTTCGCCTGCGGAATGGAACGGATTCCTGCTGTCATCGCCGGACTTCAACTATCGCTGATTCAAGGGGCGCCGATTCAACGGCCGCCGATGCAATACCCGCTGATCAACAACCGACCAGCGATCACCGCCACGGGAGTGCGCCATGCAACGACGTCGATTTCTGCTCGCCTCCGCAGCGGCCGCCAGCCTGCCCTGGAGCGGTCGCCTGTTTGCTGCACCACGCGACAGTGCACGCATGCTGGTGGTGTTCCTGCGTGGCGGCTATGACAGCAACAACCTGCTTGTGCCGCATGCCAGCGATTTCTATTATCAGGCGCGTCCGACCCTGGCGATTGCGCGGCCGGATGCGGCCAATCCGTACAGTGCCATTGCGCTGGATACGCAATGGGGGCTCAACCCGGTGATGCGCGATGCGCTGCTGCCGCTATGGCAACGCCAGCAGCTGGCGTTCGTGCCGTTTGCCGGCACCGACGATCTGTCGCGCAGTCACTTCGAAACCCAGGACGACATCGAATCCGGGCAGGCCGGCACGCAGCGCCGCGATTATCGTTCCGGCTTCATGGCGCGCCTGTCGGGCGTGCTCAGCGGAGTGCCGGCGATTGCCTTCACCGATTCGCTGCCGCTGACCTTCCAGGGCGGCGGCGACCTGCCCAACGTGTCGTTGCGGGGCATCGGCAAGGGCGGTATGGATGCGCGACAGGCGCAGATCCTGTCGCAGATGTACGACGCAACGCCGCTGGCAGCGGCCGCGCACGAAGGTCTGGCGCTGCGTCAGCAGGTCACCGCGCAGCTGCGCGAAGAGATGGAGCAGGCCGGTCGCGGCGCCGCCAGCGCGCGCAGCTTCGCCGACGAAACCCGGCGCATGGCGAGCCTGATGCGCGAGCGTTATCGGCTGGGATTTGTCGATGTCGGCGGTTGGGACACGCACGCCAACCAGGGCAGTGTCGAGGGCGGCCTGGCCAACAATCTGCGCAATCTGGGCGAAGGGCTGGCGGCGTACGCCGAGGCCCTGGGGCCGGCATGGAAGGACACCGTGGTGGTGGTGCTGTCCGAGTTCGGCCGCACCTTCCGCGAGAACGGCAGCAAGGGCACCGATCATGGGCATGGCACCACGTACTGGGTACTGGGCGGCAGCGTGCGTGGCGGCCGGATCGCGGGCGAGCAGGTCGCCGTTGCGCAGGCACAGCTGCTGCAGAACCGCGATTATCCGGTGCTCACCAATTACCGCAGCCTGTTCGGCGGTGTATTGAGCCGGTTGTGGGGATTGTCGCCTGCGCAGCTGGACCGGGTGTTTCCCGGGGCCAGGCCGCGCGATCTTGGGCTGGTGTGACTGCGTGGCAGTGCGTTGATGCGGGCAGTCCGTCTGCGTGCGGACCTGTGCGGCATCGCGCATTGGCGCGGTGGGTAACACCAGCGGCCGACACGCGCGACAGCATTGCATCAGGCCATCCCGATGTCTGCTGCGATGTCACACCCTCAGCGCTGCGCTGAAGATGCAAACGGGGAAAGCCCGTAAAACCGCGTCAGCTGCGCAGCGATATCCGGCATGACGCGCGCCAGCAGCTGCGGTGCGGAGAAGTGGTATTCGCTCACCACTGCAAAGAATTCGTCCGGTGCTTCGGCGGCATACGGGTCGATCTCGGTGTCTTCGCCGGCATCGACGCGTTGGCAGAAGGCGTCGAAGGCCTGCTGAAAATCGCGTGCCCAGGCGCGCTGCGCATCGCGCGGCAGCGGCGGAGTGCCGTCGAGGGCGCCATCGAGTGCATCGAGCTTGTGCGCCATCTCATGCACGATCACGTTGAAGCCGGCCTGCGGGTCGTCCAGGTCGGCCTGCACGTCGGCCCAGCTGACGATCAGCGGGCCTTGTTCCCAGGCCTCGCCGATCAGGGTGTCGTCCCAGGCGTGCATTACCCCGGCCGCATCCACATGCGTGCGCTGCACGCGGAACGCGTCCGGGTAGACGATCAGTTGCGACCAGCCACGCCAGCCGGCCGCGCCGATGTTCAGCAGCGGCAGGCAGCAGCTGGCAGCCAGCAAGACGCGATCGTGGGGTTGCAGCTGCAGCCCGCCGATCGGCGAAATGGTCTTTTGCTGCAGGAACTGCGCGGCCAATGCACGCAGACGTTGCTGGCGGGGCAGGTCGAGCGCAGCGACCCAGGCGCAGCGGCGGCTGGCCGCAACCCACAACGCATCGGGAATATCGAGCGGCGGCCGGCGCAGCCGGCGCAACACCCACTGGATCAGCGGAACATGCCCGGCAGGAAGCTATGCCAGCGCGGCATCGTACGCATGCGGGGGAACAGTCCGTCGCCGTCGCTGCCACCGCCGCCGGTGGCCGGCGTGGGCTTGTGCGCGGGAGCGCGTGCCGGGGCTGCCGGGTCGCTGTTGGGGGTTCTGCCACGTGCCGCCGAGTTGCTGCTGACGCAGCTCTCATGATCGCCATCGGCCAGCTGGTCCGATGCCAGTGCGGCAAGCGGAGCCAACAACAACAGCAGGCAAACCGTGATTCGGCGCATCGTCCACATCCAGGGCAAGCGGCGTGAGTGGCCGATCATAACGTGCTTTTCACTCCCGCACGCAAGCCAGGCTGGGCGGGTGGGAGCGCTTGGCGCATACTTTCACGGATCGATTTGGGAACCTTGCCGTGGATGACCGCGCCTTGCTGGCCAAACTTGCGAGCGGCCGGCTATCCGGCGATGCGTTGGCGCGCGACGCCGGGCTGACCCGTGCGGCGGTGTGGAAGCGGATCCAGCATCTGCGCGCGGCCGGGGTCGAGATCGAAGGGCGGGCCGGGGACGGCTACCGCCTGGCGGCACCGCTGGACCTGCTGGACGAGGCGCGCATTCGTGCAGCGCTGTCGGCCGATGCGCTGGCAGGCCTGGCTGCGCTGGAGGTCGCCTGGACGCTGGAATCCACCAATACCAGCTTGCTGGCGCGTCCGGCGCCGGAGCAGGGCGTGGCAGTGCTGCTGGCCGAGCGGCAGACCGGCGGGCGTGGCCGGCGCGGACGCCAATGGACTTCGCCGCTGGGCGCACACATCTATCTCTCGGCCTCGCGCCGGTTCAGCGGTGGGCTGGGGCAGTTGGCCGGGCTCAGCCTGGCCGTGGGCGTGGCGGTGGCCGAGGCCTTGCGTGATTGCGGCTTTGCCGATGTCGGGCTGAAATGGCCCAACGATCTGCTGGCGCGCGAGCGCAAGCTGGGCGGCCTGCTGATCGAAGGCGGCGGCGAAATGGCCGGCAACGCGCGCGCGGTGATCGGGCTGGGTTTGAACGTGCATATGCCGGCCGCCGCCGCCGTTGCGATCGACCAACCATGGGTGGATCTGGATACGCTGGCCGGCCGCGCGGTGTCGCGCGCGACCGTGGTTGCGGCGGTGGTGTCGGCGCTGCTGCCGGCGCTGGCGCTGTTCGAAGCGCAGGGGCTGGCGCCGTTCCTGGGCCGCTATGCGGCCCTGGACGTCTTGCGCGGCCGCGCGGTGCAGGTCGAAGAGGCCGGCACCCGGCATCACGGTGTTGCGCTTGGCCTGGCAGCCGACGGCGCGTTGCGGGTGCAACTGGGCGAGACGGTGCGGCTGTTCCACTCCGGAGAAGTGAGCGTGAGACCTGCATGAGCGAGTGGCTGTTCGACCTGGGGAATTCGCGGTTCAAGTACGCACCGCTGCAGGGCGACCGCGCAGGCGATGTGCAGGCCTGGCCGCACGGTGCCGAGGCGATGGATGCGGCCGCATTGGCCGCATTGCCCACCGGGCGCATTGCGCACGTGGCCAGCGTGGCCGCGCCGGCATTGACGCAGCGCATGCTGGGCTGCCTGCGCGAGCGCTTCGAACAGGTGCGCATCGTGCGGACCGTGGCCGAATGCGCCGGCATCCGCATCGCCTACGCAGACCCGGGCCGTTTCGGGGTGGACCGCTTCCTCGCGCTGCTGGGCGCACGCGGCGACGCACCGGTGCTGGTGGCCGGCGTGGGCACCGCGCTGACCATCGATGTACTGGGCGCCGACGGACAGCACCACGGCGGGCGGATCGCTGCCTCGCCGACCACGATGCGCGAAGCGCTGCATGCGCGCGCAGTGCAGTTGCCGGCCAGCGGCGGGGCCTATGTCGAGCTGGCCGACGACACCGACGACGCATTGACCTCCGGCTGCGATGGCGCCGCGGTGGCGCTGATCGAACGCAGCCTGCAGCACGCCCAACGCAGCCTGGGCGTGCCGGTGCGGCTGCTGGTGCACGGGGGCGGTGCGCCGCCGTTGCTGCCGCTGTTGCCCGATGCCAGCTTCCGCGCGGCGTTGGTGCTGGACGGGCTGGCGACCTGGGCCAGGGCTGCGTCGGCAGCTTGAACGCACGAGCCGCGCGCTCGCACGGCCTCGCAGCGGGTGCGGCCGGCAGACGGAACCGGCCGGCCGCGCCGGTGCACTGCGCCCACGAGCCCTGCCCTCGGCGGCGGGTCGACGAGCACTCGTGCGTTGTGACCGCCCCCGCTTAGAATCCTTGGCATGTATGTGCGCGCACTCATCGTTGTTCTGATCGTCCTCAATGCCGGTGTGGCGTTGTGGTGGGCGTTGCAGCCGGCACCGGCAGCCGTGGCTGCACCGCCGCAGCCGGCTGGTGTGGCGCGCCTGGAAGTACTGCCGAGCACGGCGACAGCCGCGGCGGCTGCGGTGTCAGGCGAGGCAGGCACCGCAGCGGCGGCGTCGGGCGCTGCGCCGACCGCACCATCGGATGCGCCGGCACCGGCATCGCCTGAGACATTGACGACCGCACCAGCGGCGGCAGCTTCCTCGACAGCTGCGGCTGCGGCGAAGGTGGCCGCCACGTCGCAGTCATCGGCACAGGCGCCATCACCAGCACCGGCCAAGCCCGCTCCGTCGCCGGCCGAGCGTGCCGCGGCAGCGCCGATCAACGCTTCGCCGGCGGTGCCCGCTCCGGCCGCTGCGCCGGAGCGCTGTGCCAGCCTGGGGCCGTATGCGGCGCGCGCCGAGGCCGATGCCGCGCTGGCACGCTTGCGTGGCCAGGCCACGCGCACCCGCGTGCGCGAGGACAAGGACGCCGGGGTCAGTACGTTCCGGGTGATGCTGCCCAATGTCGGCGACCGTGCGGCGGCGCAGGCGTTGGTCAAACGTATTGCTGCGGCCGGCATCGGCGACTATTACGTGATTGCCCAGGGTGAGGACACCAGCATCGCGCTGGGCCAGTACCAGAGTCGCGAACGTGCCGAGCGACGTCAGGCCAGCCTGGCCGGCGCGGGATTTCCGGCGCAGCTGCTGCCCAGCGGCAACGGGCAATCGCGCTGGTGGATCGATGTGCGCAGCACGGCCGCAATCGGGACATTGCAGGGCACCGCAGGCGCAACGCGTCAGCGGTCGCTAGATTGCACCACGCTGCGCTAGAATGCGCACCGGCGCGCAACGCGCTTGGCCTTTGCCGGCATAGCTCAGTTGGTAGAGCAACCGCCTTGTAAGCGGTAGGTCCCCAGTTCGAATCCGGGTGCCGGCACCACGAAGGTCCTTCGTGGTCTCCCGCAATCTGTGCATGTAGCTCGGTGCTGGCTGCCCGTCAGCGCCCCGGAGCGCGTCTTCGCGGGTTCGACCGGTCGAGAACAGATCCCTGCACGCAGCCCGCCAATCACTGCGCGGTTGCGTTTGCCTGCGCGTGGTTCGCGCAGCACCTCAGGCCGGGCGACCGGCCGACAGCAGCTCCAGCGTGGCCTTGTCGGCGTCGGCGTCGGCGGCCTCGCTGCGTAGGCGGTCGGCCAGTGCGGCGACGACGATGGCGTGGGCCTGGCGGAGCACGCTGTCCGCATCGGCACTGGCGTCCACGACGTGCTTCCCCGGCAGCTGCAGCTGCGCAAAGATGCTGCGGCAGCGTTCCAGGTTGTCCTGGGTCTCGAAGTGATTGGGCGCATCGCCGCGGGCGCGGATACGCGCCAGCCCGGTGGGCGGGGGCAGGTCGAGCAGCAGCAGCACGTCCGGGCGCGGCGCGAAGGCGTTGCGTTCCAGCAGATCGTCCAGCGGCAGGCCGGCAGCGCCCTGGTAGGCGACCATCGAGGGGAAATACCGGTCCAGGATCACGATGTCGCCGCGTGCCAGCGCCGGTGCGATCAGGGTGTCCACGTGCTCGTGGCGGTCGCGGATCAGCAACTCGGCTTCTTCGTCCGCGCGCAGGCGGCCGGTGGCGGCGGACTGGCGCAGCTGGGTGCCCCAGGGGCCGTTGGTCGGCTCCTTGCTCAGCACCACGCGCGCGCCGGCCGCTTCCAGCGTGGTGGCCAGGCTGCGGGCGAGGGTGGTCTTGCCGGCGCCGTCGATGCCTTCGATCGCGATCAGCAGACCGCCGGGCTTCAGTTCGAGTGTCATCGCGCTACTTTATCCGATCATGGTGCTGGATCAGCACTTGCGCAGCGGCATCGACCTCGGCCTGCAATCGCCGATCCCGGTGGGTCAGGTATCTGCTGCGTCTATCTGCTGCGTCCACCGATGGGCGTTGATGCCGCACATCGCTGCGTGCGTGAAACGGCGGGACGACTGGTGTGTCCAACGCGTCGCCGGGCGTGCCTTGCAACCGCCGGTTGCGTGCGTGGCTGGCGACCGGCCGCCAGCGCTATTGCCCATGCCGTATCGCCGGTATGTCCTGCGCGATGTCGGGAATGTCCCGATGCCCTGGTTTCCGACCGTGCCTCATACTGAACAAGTCAGGCAGCGCGCTCGAAGATATGACGTTCGCGTCGCGTGCCTGGCATCAAGGAAGATGGACGCGTCGCCGCCACCCTAGAGGCGGCATCCCCCGCGTGACGCCCCTCAGGCACCGTCGTGACCGGATTCCTTGTTTTGTCTCGCGCCTCGTCTTGTCTTTGCGCCGCCCGCCTCGGCATGCGCCAGGCGCATGGCCGGTCAGCTGGTTGCCGAGGTGTAACGATAGGACAGCAGCGACTTCACCAGGAACGTGATCTGGGTGGCCGAGCGCGCATCCACGCGCATGACCGGGATGCGGAAGCCTTCGGCCACCAATGCGTCGCGGAACGGCGGCAGCAAAAAGTCCTGCATTTCGTCGGTCATGGTGATGCCCACCGCCAGGCTTGCCGCAGGTGCGATCTGCGAAAACTCGCGCAGCAAGGCCACGGTGGCATCGCGCATCTGCGGATCGCGCGCGCTGACCAGCACGATCACGCCCAAGGCGCCGTCACACACCAGCGGCCACATGAAATCCAGGTACTTCTGCCCCGGCACGCCGTAGACGTGCAGCAACTCGCCGTCTTCCAGTTCGATCGAGCTGTAGTCCAGCGCGACCGTGGTGTAGGTCTTGTCGCCGTAGGCATCCTGGCTGAGCGGCATCTCGGTGCTGACCGGCTCCACGTCGGAAATGGCGCGCACGGCGGTGGTCTTGCCGGCGCCCATGCCGCCAACGAACACCAGTTTGTTGGCCGGAAGACTCATGACTGCGCCTGAAAGAGAGAGAGGCCAAAGCGACGTGCGACCCAGGAGAGAAACCGGGAGTTGCTGCTGTCCGGGCGGGGCTGCGTTGCAGGCACGGGAATCTCCGCGGTCTGGGCAAGGCCGCTGGCGAGTGCCGCGGCGAACAGGCATTCCACCGTTTGCAGCGGTAGCTTGCAAGCCTTGGCCAGCGCCTGCGGGCGCCACGGACGCGCATGCAGGTGGGCAATGGCCAGCAGCCGCGCCGGCGAACTGGTCTCGGCGCTCAGCTCCGGCCATTGGCGCAGCTGCAACGCGTGGCTGGGTTCGACCGCCGGCAGCGCGGGGCGCAGGTGCTCGGGCAGGGCGAAATACAGCGCCTCGAACGAAAGGCGTTGGGTCAATGCGCTATCGGCGGTGTCCGGTACGACCTGCCAGCCGGGGCGATCCAGTGCGGCGACCAGCTCCGGCAACGCAATGCCGGCGGGAAGCTGCACGCAGCCGTTGGCCGGATCCACGCGCACCTGCAGGTGTGCATGGCGCAACAGCACCGCAGCGGTACCGAACTCGCCGCGGCAATGGCGGACCAGCAATGCCGGCTCGGCGACCTGCGCGTGATCGGAGGACGACAGCAGCAGGCGCATCTGTTCGTTGAGTTCGCGCACGGTGGCGCCGTGCTTGAGCCATGCGCCGCCCACCGGTGTCCGCGACACCACCAGCACACGCACGGGTTGCCCCTGCAAGGCCTGCCAGGCGGCCAGGCCGTCGGCGCTTTCCAGCCCCAGCACCACCACCTCGGCGGTATGTTGCGGCCATTGCCCCAGCTGCACGTCGATGCGTTCGGCCAGCAACAACGAGCACGCCAGTTTCAGGCGCGTGGTGTGCAGCAGGTCCAGGCCGGCCGTGGCGACCCGCATGGCGTGAATGGGTGTGGTCATGACAGGGCGCCGCGTCGGCGCTTTGAAAGTGCGGTGCCTGCCGGGACAAGCCGGCAGGCCGGGCAGGCGACGCGTGCGCGCCGCCGGTGTGGCATCAACCGAAGTCCAGGGTCTTCTCGAACGCCTTGAGCTCGTGGCGGGCCATGGCCAGATTGGCCTTGGCGCGATCCAACACGACGTACAGGAACAAGGTGCCGTTGCTCTCCAGCGGACGCAGCAGGTGGTACTGACGCGCCAGGGTGATCAGGATGTCTTCGATGGTGTCGTTCAGGCCGAGCTGCTCGGCGATACGGCGCTTGGCACGCACCACTTCGGTATTGCCGGCCGCGGCAAGTTCCAGGTTGAGATCGGTGCCGCCGGTCATGCCCAGCGCCATGCCGCTGTCGCTATCGACCAGGGCGGCGCCGACGAAGCCGGCGATCGAATGCAGGTGTTCCAGATTGAGTTTTGACACGGGTCGTCCTTACGAGCGATGAGAGATGGGTGCACTGGCACAAGCACGAACAATGCCAAACGCTCAGTTCGCCGGCTGCGCCAGCGCCGCAGCCAGACGGCCGGCGCAGTCGCGCGCGTTGAACAACAGCGCCGCGGCATTGATGTCGTTGCCGCCCACCGCAGTGAGCGTCAATGGTTTGTCGGCGCGAATGCGGATCAGCACCAGCTGCCCGCCACGCGTACTGATGGTGGCGTAGTCGGCTTCGCTCAGGCTGGATTCGCGCGCCAGCGTCTCGCCCAGGGTCAGGAACGAATTGGCCATGGCCGCCAGACGGCGACCGTCCACATCCAGGCTGGAGTGTTCGGCGATGGCACGCCCGTCGGCGGTGGACAGCATCAACAGGCGGATGCCCCGCTCGCGCTCGATGGTCTGCGCGAACTCGCGGCCGATGCGCTGCAGATCGTAGTGATGCGTCGCCCGCGCGATCTCGCCCACGGCAGCCTTGACGACCTGGTTGACGGCGTTATGCGGCATGAAATCCTCCCCTGTACGAAACGCGCTGCGCGATGAAGGATCCTGTCGATGACACCGGGTCCCGCGCTGGCGGGCGAACAGTAGCATCGGCACGTTTTGTCATCGTCATAGCACCCTCAATGTCTTAACTGTGCGGTCAGGCAAGCACATTCGGCAAAGCGCGAATACGCCACAAACTGCCCAACCACGTCACCTGAAGCGGCCGTCGGGACGCCGTTGCCGCCCCAAGCGGACGCGGCCGATGGCGCTGGTTCGCCGGGCTGCATCACGCCGACGCGGCGGTGTTGCGCCTGCTGCCCGAGCCGGTTCGACGACTGCCCGCTACGCACTATCGGCCGCACTTTCGATTGCTGCAGTGGCAGATGCGATTGCGTGATGGGACGCACGGCGTGCGTCGTGCGTCGTGCTGCGCTGCCGCGCGTCAGCGCGCGGGCCGGCGACTAGACTGCAGCGCTTTCTCGATGCTGGAGCAATGCATGGCGACGCAGTATGTGCCGGTTTCCCTGATTGGCGTTCCCACCGACATCGGTGCCGGCCACCGTGGTGCGCGGATGGGGCCGGAGGCGCTGCGCATCGCCGGGTTGCAGGAGGCCTTGATCGGCCGCGGCGTGGAGGTGCGCGATCTGGGCAATCTGGATGGGCCGCGCAATCCCTGGCAGGCCCCGCAGGCCGGCTACCGGCACCTGGACGAAGTGGTGGCCTGGAACCAGGTGCTGATGGAGGCCAGCTATGCGCAGCTGCGCGCCGGGCGCATGCCGATCATGCTTGGTGGCGACCACTGCCTGGGCATCGGTTCGATCACCGCCGTGGCCAGGTACTGCCGCGAGCAGCAACGCCCGTTGCGGGTGCTGTGGCTGGATGCGCACTCGGACTTCAATACCAGCGAGGTGACGCCGTCGGGCAATGTGCACGGCATGCCGGTGGCCTGCCTGTGCGGGCTGGGTCCGCAGGCATTGACCCACCTGGGCGGCAGTGCGCCGGCGCTGCTGCCCGAGCAGGTGCGGCAGATCGGCATCCGTTCGGTGGACCCGGAGGAGAAACGCCTGATCAAGCAGCACCGCATCGATGTCTATGACATGCGCTACATCGACGAGGCCGGCATGAAGCGCACCATGGAGACCGCCTTGCAGGGCATGAGCGAGGACACCCATCTGCATGTGAGCTTCGATGTGGATTTCCTGGACCCGAGCATCGCGCCAGGCGTGGGCACCACCGTGCCGGGGGGACCCAATTACCGCGAGGCGCAGCTGGTGATGGAGATGATCGCCGATACCGGGCGCATGGGGTCGCTGGACATCGTTGAACTCAACCCGGTGCTGGACAACCGCAATGCCACGGCGGAGCTGGCGGTGGATCTGGTCGAGAGCCTGTTCGGCAAGTCGACACTGATGCGAGATTGATCGATCGCTGAACGCGGCACGCCACGTTCACATCAAATCCACGGCCGCGCAGTCAGATTTGGCGCCAGAGATGGTGCGTCTGCACCGAACGCAGAACTGAGGAAGACCGATGAAGCGACTGCTGACACTGATGGTACTGGGCCTGTTTTCGGCCGGTGTGATGACTGGCTGCAACACCATGGCTGGCGCCGGCAAGGACATGCAGGGCGCGGGCGAGAAGGTCGAAAAGAAGGCCGACAATTGCAGTGACGGTAAGTGCTGATCCTTGAGTTTTGTTTGATCGTTGTTTGATTTGATTGATCTGCGGCAAGCCGCCGCTTTACCCACGAAGGAGTCTGTTATGAAGCGTGCAATTGTGCTGCTGGTGCTGTCGGTGTTGTCGGTCGGTATGCTGTCGGGTTGCAACACCGTCGCAGGTGCCGGCAAGGACGTGCAGGGCGCTGGCGAGAAGGTGGAAGACGCTGCGCGCAAGTAATCGAGCGCTGCATGCAGAAAGAACGGGCCGCAAGGCCCGTTTTTTTGTCCGACGTTCTGCGCACGCAGGGCTGCGATGAGGCGTGAGGGCACAGCCGATGCGAACAAGGTGCGCCGCAAGCGCAGGCCACCGTTCAGTGCGGTGAGTACGGGTTTGACGGCTTTTGATCTGCGGCGAACGGGGCCGGGGGCAAGCTGCGCATACGGTCAATCGCGGCCGCATCAGCGGAGTCGACGCAATGAATACTGACATCATTTCCGGCAAGTGGACCCAGCTCAAGGGCAAGGCGCAGGCCAAGTGGGGCGACCTCACTGACGACGATTTCAAGGTGGCCGAAGGCAATGCCGAGTATCTGCAGGGCAAGCTCCAGGAGCGCTATGGCTGGGACCGCGATCGTGCCCAGACCGAGGTGCGCGCTTTCGAGAAGTCGCTGCGCGACGACACCTGACGGTGTCGCTTCACTGCGTCCAGCCACTGCGGTGAGACAGTGGTGACGGTACATTGCACACGACGGGCCGCCTGATGCGGCCCGTTGCGCGTCTGCCGCCGGCGCAGGCGGCAGCAGGCATCCAACGCGGTTGCGTCCATGCCAGGGGCGCGGAACCGCTAAACTTGCGTGCTGACTCCCTGGCCTTACGCAGATGACCACTCGCGTCCTTACCGGCATCACCACCTCCGGCACCCCGCATCTGGGCAATTACGTCGGTGCGATCCGCCCGGCCATCCAGGCCAGTGCGGCGGCCGATGCGGAGAGCTTCTACTTCCTGGCCGACCTGCACAGCCTGATCAAGGCGCAGGACCCGGCGCGGACGCAACGCTCCACGCTGGAGATCGCCGCCAGCTGGCTGGCCTGCGGCCTGGACCCGGAAACGGTGTGGTTCTATCGCCAGTCCGATGTGCCGGAAACCACCGAGTTGCTGTGGTTGCTGACCTGCGTGGCCGGCAAGGGCATCCTCAATCGTGCGCATGCCTACAAGGCGGCGGTAGACAAGAATCGCGCCGACGGCGAGGACGAGGACGCGGGCGTGACCGCCGGCTTGTTCATGTATCCGGTGCTGATGGCCGCAGACATCCTGATCTTCAACGCGCACAAGGTGCCGGTGGGACGCGACCAGATCCAGCATATCGAGATGGCGCGCGATTTCGCCCAGCGCTTCAATCACGTGTATGGCCGCGACTTCTTCACCCTGCCCGAGGCGGTGATCGATGAGCAGGTCTCGACCTTGCCGGGTCTGGATGGCCGCAAGATGAGCAAGAGTTACGGCAACACGATTCCGCTGTTCGCCCCGCGCGAGGAACTGCGCAAGCTGGTGTTCTCCATCCTCACCGATTCGCGCGCACCCGGCCAGGCCAAGGACACGCAGGGGTCGGCGTTGTTCCAGTTGTACCAGGCCTTTGCCACGCCGCAGGAAACGGCCGCCTTTGCGCAGGCCTTTGCCGATGGCATCAGCTGGGGCGATGCCAAGCAGCAGCTGTTCGAGCGGATCGATCAGGAGATCGCACCGCTGCGCACGCGCTATGACGCGTTGATGGCCGAGCCGGGCAAGATCGAGGCGATTCTGCGCGCCGGTGGCGCACGTCTGCGCGCACGCTACGCCACGCCGTTCCTGGCCGAGCTGCGTGCTGCGGTGGGCCTGCGCGACCTGTCCAGCCAGGGCGATGTGGCCGCGCCGGCGGTGGGCGAGAAGAGCGCACCGCCGGTGTTCAAGCAGTACCGCGAGAGCGATGGGCAGTTCTATTTCAAGTTGACCGATGGCGCCGGCGCGTTGCTGCTGCACAGCGATGGCTTCGCCTCGCCACGCGATGCGGGCCAGCTGATTGCGCGGCTGAAACAGGCCGAGCAGGGCAGCGACCTGCAATTGCCGGGCGTGCATGCGCAGGTGGGGGCGGACGTGATCCTGGCGGCGCTGCGCGTGTTGCGCGAGGCGTAACGACATGCGTGGAACCCATGGCTAGACTGGGGCCTCCCGCATAGCCGTGGAGGAGCAATGACAGCGATTGCCGATTCCAGCATCCAGACCATCGATACCGGCTTTGGCGGTGTGCAGTTCGATGCGGCGTACCTGATCGTCGAGGCGCATCGGGGTGCCTTCGTCGATTGCGGCACTTCGCTGTCGGTGCCGCAGATGCTGGCCGCGTTGCAGTCGGCCGGGCTGACGCCTGCGCAGGTGGACTGGCTGATCCTGACCCATGTGCATCTGGATCACGCCGGCGGTGCGGGTGCCTTGCTGCAGCACCTGCCCAATGCGCGGGTACTGGTGCATCCGCGCGGCGCGCCGCACATGATCGATCCGACCCGGCTGATTGCCGGTGCCACGGCGGTGTACGGCGAGGCGGAAATGGCGCGCAGCTACGGCGCGATCGTGCCGGTACCGGCCGAGCGCGTGGTGGAAGCGGCCGACGGACAGACCGTGATGCTGGGCGAGCGCGCGCTGCGCACCATCGAGACGCCCGGCCACGCGCGGCATCATCTGTGCGTGTGGGATGCGCGCAGCCGCAGCTGGTTCACTGGCGACACCTTCGGCCTGTCGTATCGCCAGCTCGACAGCGCGCAAGGCGCCTTCATCCTGCCGACCTCCTCGCCGGTGCAGTTCGAGCCGGAGGCGATGCTGCAGTCGATCGCGCGGCTGATGGAGGCCGCGCCGCAGGCGATGTATCTCACCCATTACGGCCGGGTCGAATCGCCGGCACCACTGGCGCAGGCGCTGGTCGAGCAGATCCATGCGATGACCGCCATCGCGCTGGCGTGCGCGCAGCGCGCCGATCGCCATCGCTGCATGGTGGAGGCGCTGACCGACCTGTATCTGCAGCGCGCCCGCCTGCACGGCTGCCGCCTGGACGATGCGCGCGTGGCGCAGTTGCTGGGTACCGATATCGAACTCAACGCGCAGGGCCTGGCCTGCTGGCTGGACCGCGCGACGCGTACGAATTAGCGCGCCTGGAGCGGGTAACGCCTCACCAGGCGAACGCTGTAGCGAGTCGTAGCCTCGCGTGGCTGCAGTCAAAGGCCGAGTCAGTCGAGCGTGCGGCGCCCTCACCACTTGCGGGGCACGCCGTGAACCCGTCCGTGGAGGTTCGGTAGCGGCATCCATGCCGCCACACGGTCCCGCAACCGGCGAGGACACCGCACCAGACCGTTGCAGGTTGCTTTCTTGAGAATGTGTTGCCTGGCCTGCGGTGGCAGGCGAGAGGTTGCAGGTTGCGTATGCAAGGCAGTGTCTGCTGTCCCGCGGCGGGCGCGCGCTTGTAAACTGTGTGTCATCTATCTGTTGCAAGGCCACGCCGTGAATCCGATGCGCATCCTGTTGTTGTCCGCCTGCCTGTTCGTGGGAGGCGTGGCGCAGGCCGCCAACGATCTGCCCGGTGGCGGCATCGATGCCGAAGCGCTGTCGCGGCATGTGCGCCTGCTGGCATCGGATGAGTTCGAGGGCCGTGCGCCGGCCAGTGCCGGCGAGCAGCGCACGGTCGATTACCTGGTCGAGCAGTTCAAGGCCGGCGGCCTGCAGCCGGGTGGCGAGCAGGGCGGCTGGACCCAGGCGGTGCCCTTGGTACGCGCGCAGGTGGACGGCCCGGTGCGCGCCAGCCTGCGTGTCGGCGGCAAGACCCAGGCGCTGGTCAATGGCAGCGACGTGACCTTGCAGAGCCTGCGTCCGCAGGCCGCGGTGCGCTTGAAGAATGCACCGCTGGTGTTCGTGGGCTACGGCATCAGCGCGCCGGAGCGGCAGTGGGACGACTACAAGGGCGTGGACCTGCGCGGCAAGATCGCGGTGGTGCTGATCAACGATGCCGACTTTGAATCCAGCCAGCCTGGCGCCTTCGATGGCAAGGCGGTGACCTACTACGGCCGCTGGACCTACAAGTACGAAGAGGCCGCGCGTCGCGGTGCCGCCGGCGTGCTGATCGTGCACGAGACCGCACCGGCCGCGTACGGCTGGGCGACGGTGCAGAGTTCGGGCTTGTCGCCGTTGTTCGATATCGAACGCAGCGACGCCGATGCAAAGGCGCAGCACGTACCGGTGCGTGGCTGGATGCAGCAGGCATTGGCGGCGTCGCTGTTCCAGCGCGCCGGGCTGGATTTTGCGCAGGCCAAGCAGCGTGCGCAGCAGCGCGACTTCGCCCCGATGGCATTGGGCGATGCGACGCTGTCGGTGGACTTCAAGCTCAAGCGCGAGCGCGTGGTCACGCACAACGTGGTGGCCAAGCTCACCGGCAGCCAGCATCCGGACGAGACGGTGATCTTCTCCGCGCACTGGGATGCGTTCGGCGTGGGCAAGGCCGATGCCGGCGGCGACACGGTGCGGCGTGGCGCGGTGGACAACGCCACCGGCGTGGCCAGCGTGCTGGAGCTGGCACGCGTGTTCGCCGCCGGCCCCAAGCCGCAGCGCACGCTGTATTTCATCGCATTGACGGCGGAAGAGAAGGGCCTGCTCGGCGCCAATTACTACGCCGCCCATCCGCTGGCGCCGTTGGACAAGACCGTGGCGGTGCTCAACATGGAAATGTTCAGCCCCGATGGCCCCACCCGCGATATCGCCTCGTGGGGACGCGGACGGGTGTCGCTGGAAGGCGATCTGGAAACCGCGGCCAAGGCGCGCGGCCGCAGCTATTCGCCCGACCCGAATCTGGAAGCGGGCTTCTTCTACCGCGCCGACCATTTCGCCTTTGCGCGCATGGGCGTGCCGGCGATCACCGCAGGGCCCGGTCTGGACATGCTCGAAGGCGGCGTGGCGGCCGGCAAGGCGCTGCGCGACAAGTACTTTGCCGATTGCTATCACCAGCCCTGCGACCGCTGGACCCCGCAATGGGACGCCAGCGGCCACGCGGCCGACACCACCCTGGTCTACGACGTGGGCATGGCGCTGGCCAACGGCCGGCAGTGGCCGAGCTGGCAGGACGGTTCGGAGTTCAAGGCGATCCGCGCCAGCAGCGATGCCGCGCGCAAGTAAAGGCCAGCGGTGTTCAAACGCCTGGTGCGTCCAAGCCGGCGCGGCGAGCGATTCGCGCGGCGCATGTGCACCACATCCGGCCATTGCATGGCGGTGCGTCGAGCTGGCTTCTGGCGACCGCCCGCTACTTGCGGCACGGATAGCGCTTGGCCAGCGCCTGTACGATCAATGCGGGTGCGGCCTCGTCCAGGCGCGCATCCGGCAGCGCGCCGATATCGGCGATGATCGCCTGCAGATCCGGCGGGCCGCTTTTGCCGGCCGGCATGCACCAGTGCGTGCGGTAGCTGCTGCTGGCGACGCCGAGCAGGTAGGCGCCGGCGCGGTTTGCCGAGAGCATGACCTTGAGTTCGGTTTGTTCGGGCGCGATTTCCGGCGCCAACGAACCGTCCAGCCCGGCCTCGAGCAGTTTGCGCCCGCTCGGTTCCCAGGGTTCGGGGACACGCGCCGACGCACTGGCCGATAGCACGGTCAGGGCGGCAAAGGTCAACCAGGTGACGTGACGCTGCATGGGCACTCCGAGCCGGGGATCACTGCGCACCATAACGCGGCGGGCGCCTGAGGGCGTAGCCGTTGGCGTAGGCAGGTGATCTAGAATTGAAGCTTCTGCTGCACTTGGCAATCTCCGATGTCCTCTTCACACGATGCTGCTGTGCCTGCGCGCAGCGGCTTGGTCGTTGTCGCTTTGTTGCTGGTCTATGTGGTCTGGGGCTCGACCTATCTGGCGATCCGCTTTGCGCTGGAAGGCGGCGCGCTGCCGCTGACCATGGTGTCCGGGACGCGTTTCATCGTGGCCGGCACGGTGTTGTATGCAGTGTTGCGCTGGCGTGGTGTGGCCGCGCCGACACGTGCGCAGTGGAAGAACGTGGCGATGATGGGCGCGGCCCTGCTGTTGCTGGGCAACGGCATGGTGGTGCTGGCCGAGCGCAGCGTCTCGTCCGGCCTGGCTGCCACCGCGGTGGCGTCGGTGCCGCTATGGATGGCCTTGTTCGGCGCCGTGCGCGGGCAGCACGCCAGCCGTGGCGAATGGCTGGGCATCGTGGTCGGCTTTCTGGGCGTGGTCTGGCTCAATGCCGGCAGCAGCCTGACCGCCTCGCCGGGCGGGCTGGTGTTGCTGCTGATTGCGCCGATCGGCTGGGCATTCGGCTCGGTGTGGTCGCGCGGACGCGACCTGCCGTCGCCATTCATGACCGCCGCCGGGCAGATGCTGTGCGGCGGCGTGTTGCTGGTCGGCACCGGTCTGCTGATTGGCGAACGCCCACAGCGCCTGCCGACCTCGCAGGGGCTGCTGGCGGTGGCCTACCTGTGCGTGTTCGGCTCGATCGTGGCGTTCACCGCCTACGTGTGGCTGCTGCATCACGTGCGCCCGGCGTTGGCCGGCAGCTATGCCTACGTCAACCCGGTGATTGCGGTGGCGTTGGGCGCCTGGCTGGGGCATGAGCGTTTCAGCGCGCACGACATCGGCGCGATGGCGGTGATCCTGTCCGGCGTGCTGGTGGTGACGCTGGCAAAGGCGCGGCGATGACGGTGGTTTCGCCGATCGAGGCACGCCGCGGACTGCTGATCACCGCATCGACCTTCGTGATCTGGGGCCTGGTGCCGCTGTACTGGCATCTGCTCAAGGCGGTGCCGTCGCTGCAGATCATCGCGCACCGCATCGTCTGGAGTGCGTTGCTGGTGGTGGTGTGGTTGCTGGCCACCTCGGGCCTGCGCTGGTGGCGCGCTGTCGCCACGCAGCCGCGCGCGCTGTGGATGCTGGCCGGCAGCAGCGTGGCGATCGCGTTCAATTGGGGCCTGTACATCTGGGCGATCAACGCCGGGCATGTGATCGAGGCCAGCCTGGGCTATTTCATCAATCCGCTGCTGAGCGTGTTGCTGGGCGTGCTGGTGCTGAAGGAACGCCTGCAGCGCATTCAATGGGTGGCGGTGGTGTGCGCGGCGGTGGGCGTGCTGTGGCTGACCCTGGATGCCGGCGCACCGCCGTGGATCGCGCTGGGGCTGGCGCTCTCGTTCGGTGCCTACGGCCTGCTGCGCAAGCTGGTGGCGGTGGATCCGGTGGCCGGGCTGGGCGTGGAAAGCGTGTATCTGTTCGTGCCGGCACTGCTGCTGGCGGGCTGGGGCGAGCAGGGCCACGGCGGTGCCTTCCTGAGCGGCTGGGACCTGCGCACCGATCTGTTGCTGATCTTCGGCGGCGTGCTGACCGCAGTGCCGCTGATCGGGTTTGCGTATGGCGTGCGGCGGATTCCGCTGTCGTTGGTGGGCATCCTGCAGTACATCGCGCCGAGCCTGCAGTTGCTGCTGGGCGTGTGGTTCTTCCACGAGCCGTTCGATCAGGGGCGCGCGATCGGGTTTGCCGCGATCTGGGTCGGGCTGCTACTGTTCGTCGGCGATAGCGTGTGGCGGTCGCGGCGGCCGGCTGTGGCGGTGCCGTGAGCATCGGTGGTGCGCGCTCGGGGTGAGCGCGCAGCGACGGCGTCACGTGGCGGGCAGCAATGCGGTTGCGCGCTCCGTGCAGCCTGCCGCCGGCCACTTCCCGTCTGGATGCAGGGCGCCCAGCAGAGCACTGCGCTCGGTGCCATGCGGGCGCGGTCGCTGCCCGCAATCGGCATGTCCTTCGTATACGCAGGCTGAGAGCGTGCGGTCCGCTCCGGCCTGCCGACCGCGCAAGGTTCTTGTCGGCCGCCCTCAGCCGCGCGGCGCCGATGCCGGTGCCGCCACCGCGAGCGTGGAGGTCGGCAGTGCCTGCGGGGCAGGGCAGTGATTCGGATCCTGCTGCGTCTGCGCCAGCCACTGGTCGATCGGCCCGCCCAGCAGATCCAGTCGCAGCGGCAGGCTCAGATGGGTTTCGCCGGGCAGCTCGACGTAGTGCGCGCGCGGGCTGGCCAGCGCCAGCGCACGTCCATGCGCCACCGGGATGTGCTGATCGGCATCGCCATGCACCAGCAGCACGCAGCTGCGGGTGTCGGCCAGGGCGTGCGCGACATCGACGTGGTCCAGATCCAGCTGCAGCTGGCGGTCGGCGGCGGCGATCACCGCGTCGAGATCCTGGTCGGCATAGCGCCAGCGCGCATACGCGGCCACCGCCTGCCCACGCCAGCCGTTCGGTTGGCTGGCGAGCAGGTGCGGCACCATGTCGCGAATGCCGCGCCCGGCGTTGGCGAAGGATTCCATCGCCACCACGCCTGTCACGCGCGGCCCGAGCTTGTCGGCGGTGAACAGCGCGGTGGCGGCGCCGTAGGAAATGCCGAACAGGTACAGCGGGCCGCGGATCTCGCCGCGCGGCTGCAGCGCATCGAGCACATCGATGACGTCGTCGGATTCGCGCGTGCCGTAGCCGGACGGGCCACCGCCGGAATGGCCGTGGTTGCGCAGGTCGATGGTGATCACCCGGTAGCCGGCCTGGGCCAGTTCCAGCGACCACGGCAGCAGCGAATCGCCATCCATCATCCAGCCGTGCAACAGCACCACGGTGCCGCGGGGCGTCGGCGGGGGGGCGGTGGGCACCTTGAAACTGAAATCCACATCCAGCGCATGCGCCGGATCGTGGCGCTGGCCGAGATAGCGGTAGTGCATGGCGTACTGGCCGGGGTCGATCGCGCGCCAGAAGATCGGCACCTGGTCGCGCGTGACCACATGCCCGCTGCGGTTGGGCACCGTGGCGATGGTGGCGGCAATGCGCTCGGCATCCAGCAATGGCGAAGTGCCGCCGGGCGCAACCAGGCGTTCGCTGAGCGAGGTGGAGGACGAAGAACAGCCGGCCAGCCACAGGCAGGCGCAGGCCAGCAGAATCAGGCGCGTCATGGGCACGATCGATGGATGCAACGGCCGAGCAGCCTAAGGTCCGCCCGCCCGCGCATCTACCGCACTGCAGTGACAAAACGATGACAGCCTGCACTAGGTTCAGCCGCAGCAGCGCACTTGCTCCGCTTTGGCTGTCACGAATCCCCACTCCCGATTCCCGATTCCCGATTCCCGGCGGGCCAAGGCCCGCGCTACACCTCACGCAAGGCCGTCGTGATCGGCAAGCGCGCCGCGCGCAAGGCCGGGAACAGCCCGCCGACCAGGCCAATGCCCAGCGCCCATTTCAGCCCGCTCCACAACAGCTCCGGTGAGACCTTGAACTGGAACACGATCTGGCTGAAGTTGCTGCCCAGCGTGGACACGCTGTAGCCATTGAAGATGGCCCAGGCGATCAAGCCACCGAGCAGGCCGCCCAGCAGCGCCAGCAGCATGGTCTCCAGCATCAGCGCCATGATCACCGGCGTGCCGCGAAAGCCGATCGCGCGCATCGTGGCGATCTCGCGCGCCCGCGTGGCCACTGCCGCATACATGGTGTTGAGCGCGCCGAACACCGCGCCCACCGCCATGATCGCGCCGATCACCGTGCCCAGCACGCTGATCAACCTGTTCAAGCCGCCGCCCTGTTTGCCGTAGTAGGCGCGGGTGGTTTCGACATCCAGTTTGAGCCGCGGGTCGGCCGCCATGGCGGTCTTGAACTGGCTGAAACCGGCCTTGCCGGTGGTGCGTACGCTGATCGACTGATAGGCGCTGCGGTTGTAGGTGGTGGCCAGCGTCTGCGCGTCGGTCCACAGCTCCGAATCGTGCGCATCGCCGGAGGCGAACACGCCGACCACGGTCCATTGCTGGCTGCCGAGGGTGAGCGTCCTGCCCAGCTCCAAGCCACGGAACTGATTCAACGCGCCCTTGCCGACCACGATCTCGCGCAGGCCGGTGGTGAAGCGCCGGCCCTGCACCAGCCTGACCTTGGCGTGCACCGCCCAGGCCTGTTCGCCCACGCCACGTACCTGCGCGTTGACGTCGGTGCCATCGGACTTGGAGGCGATGTTGACCACTTGCGAGAGCTCCGGCGACAGCAGCGGGCGGTCCCTGGCATCGGCGGCGATGCCGGGCAGGCTGCTGATCAGCGGCACCAGCTCGCGCGTGATCACCGAGTTGGTCTCGGCCTGGGAGCCGCCGCGCAACACAATGGCGGTGGTGTCGTCGCCGGTGCTGTTGAGCGTGGCCTGGAAGCCCTGGCCCATCGCCAGCATCGCCACCAGCACCCCGACCACCCCGGCGATGCCGACCACGATCACCGAGCTGGCACCCCAGCGTTGCGGCAGCGTGGCGATGCCGATACGTGCGGCGGCCAGTGACAGCCGGCCGCTGCGTGTGGCCAGCAGCCACACCGCCAGCAACGCTGCGATGACCAGCACGCCGATCCAGGGCAATGCGATCCACACACCCAGCCCAACGGCCAGCGCCACGACCGACAGCAGATTGATGAGACGGTTCTTCCATTTGGTTTGCATCTGCATGCTCCTGTCAGCGGCCGGCGAGGGCATCGACGATCTTCAAGCGCTGCGCGCGTCGCGCCGGCAGCGCACCCACCACGATGCCGATGCCGGCCATCAGGCCCAGCCCGACCAACCAGGTCTGCAGCGGCACGCTCTGCACCGGCATCACCCCGCCGCTGCGCGCGGCCACCAGCGGGATCACCAACGCTGCCAGGCCCATGCCAATCAGCCCGCCCAGCCCGATCAACAGCACCGATTCGACCATCACCAGACTCAACACCGTGCGGTCCTGAAAGCCCAGCGTCTTGAGCGTGGCCAGTTCCGGAATGCGCTCGCGCACCGCCTGCGCCATGGTGTTGCCGGTCAGCAGCAGCAAGGTGAAGAACACCGCGGCCATGATCGAGGTGACGATCAGGCCGATATCGGCGAACTGCTTGATGAAGGCCTGCTGGAACGCCGACTCGGTCTGTGACTTGGTTTCGTGATCGGAGTTGGCCGACAACGCATCGATGGCCTGCGCCACGCGCGAGGCCTGGTCGGCGTTGGCCAGCGTCACCGTGTACCAGCTGACCTTGCTCTTGATGTAGTCGTTGGACTCGTCGAAGTACTTCCAGTTCATCATCAACTGGCGCTCCTGGTTGGCCGCCACCGCGCGGTCTTTCATGCGGAAGATGCCGACCAGTTGCAGCGGCCAGTCGTTGCTGCCGCCACGCGGAAAGATGGTGGCCTGCAGCGGAATGGTGTCGCCGATCTTCCAGCCATTGGCCTTGGCCAGGGTCTCGCCGACGATGGCGCCGGTACGCGTGGTCTGGAATGCCTTCAGCTGCTCCCTGGGCAACTCGTACTCGCTGTAGACGTCGAAGAAATTCGGCGCCACCGAAAAGTTCGGGAAGAAGTTCTTCGGGTCGCGGTAGATCCCGCCGAACCACATCGCCGAGGTCACATCGCGCACGCCCGGCACGCTGCGGATCTGCGGCTCCAGGCTGATCGGCAGCGACTGGGTGATCGACAGGCGCGAGGCCACCACCAGGCGGTTCACGCCGCTGACACTGCCGCCGGCGGTGAAGGCCACGCGCACCGAGTCGAGCATGCCGAACAGCAGGAATGCCGCCACCACCGACAGCAAGGTCAACAAGGTGCGCGTCTTGCTGCGGAACAACTGCGCCCACACCAGCGAGAGATACTTCATGGCATCACTCCGTTAGAGCGCAAGCGGCGCGTCGGCCAGCTCGCCCTTGTCCAGATGGATGGTATGGGTGGCGTACTCGGCGGCCTTGGGGTCGTGGGTCACCATCACGATGGTCTTGCCGTGTTCGCGATTGAGTTCCTGCAGCAGGCGCAGGATCTCCTCGGCGTTATGGCGATCCAGGTCGCCGGTGGGTTCGTCGCAGATCAGGAACGTGGGATCGGACACGATTGCGCGTGCAATCGCCACGCGTTGCTGCTGGCCGCCGGACAGTTCGCTGGGCTTGTGGTTGCGGCGTTCCTGCAGGCCGACCAGGGTCAGGGCGATTTCCGCATTGCGCTTGCGTTGCGCGGCGTTGAGCGCGGTGAGCAGCAACGGCAGCTCCACATTCTTTTGCGCGGTGAGCATCGGCATCAGGTTGTAGAACTGGAACACGAAGCCGACATGGTGGCTGCGCCAGGTCGCGAGCTGGCCGCCGCTCATGCGGTCGATGCGCTCGCCCTGGATCTCGATCTCGCCACCGCTGGGGTTGTCCAGCCCGCCGATCAGGTTGAGCAAGGTGGTCTTGCCCGAGCCGGACGGACCCATCAACGCGACGAAGTCGCCGCTGGCGATGTCCAGGTCGATGCCGTGCAGCACCTGCACCTGCTCGGGGCCGCGTTGGTAGGTCTTGGTGATGTTGCGCAAGCTGACGAGAGCGGTCATGGCGACTCCTGACGGTGCAAGGGAAAGAGGCAAGCGCGATGCAGCGTGGCGACCGCGCTGGAATGAGACGGCAACACGGCGATGCGATGACGGTGACGGTGACGCGGCAAGACGGTGCGAGGCTTGCTGACGACGGACGCAACTGCTGGGTGAAAACCGCGACGACGCATGGCGGCGGCGAGCCAAGCGTGGTTCTGCAATGACCGATGACAAGTGCGGATCGCGATCGACCGCGCTCCCGGCGCCATGGCGACATCGCTGTGTGCGATCACAACCCCATCCAGGCGCAACGAGCGCATACGCCGCCGGCTGCCACTATGGGCGCCGCGCTCGCCGCAGCGGCGTTGCTGCCCAGCGTTGTTGACTGCAATATCCGTTGTGGTTATTCGGCAGCGTCCGCTTCCGCGTCCGCCTCGGCCACCGTGTCGCCATCTTTCAGCCCTTGCGGCGGATCCAGCACCACGCTGTCGCCTGCACTCAAGCCCGATACCACCTGGCGGTCCTGGCCCATCACCATGCCGGGAGTGACCGTCCTTGCGGTGACGGTGTTGCGCTCGCCAAGCACGAACGCGACCGTGCGCGTGTCGCGTTCGACCAGCGCCGCACCCGGCACGCGCACGCCCTGCGGCTTGCTGGCCTCCTGCGTGTTGGCCCGCTCCAGAAAGCTCACCCGCACGCCCATCTCCGGCACGATGCGCGGGTCCTTGAGCTTGAACGCCACGCGCACCTTCACCGTGGCCTTGCCGCGATCGGCGGTGGGAATGATGGCGATCACCTCGCCGGGAATCTTCCATTCCGGGTAGGCGTTGAGCACCGCTTCCACCGGCATCTTCGGCTGCACGCGGCCGATGTAGGACTCGCCCACTTCCACTTCGATCTCCAGCGATTCCATATCCACGATGGTGCCGATGCCGGTGCGGGTGAAGCCGCCGCCGGCCGACAGCGGCGAGACGATTTCGCCGGGCTGGGCGGCCTTGGCGGTGACCACGCCGGCAAACGGCGCACGCACCACGTTGAAGTCCGAGCGGATCGCCGAGATCGCCAGCTGGTCCGATGCCACGCGCACGTTGCGTTGCGCACTCTGCAGCTGTGCGCGCAAGGCATCGCGTTGTGCAGTGGCCTGCTCGTATTGCGAGCGCGACACCAGTTGCGCGCCGACCAGCGATTGCAGCCGCGTCGCATCGGCATTGGCCACCGCCAGCTGCGCCTGCATGTTGTCGACCTGGCTGCGTGCGGCCGACAGTTGCGATGCCGACAGCGTGCGCTGTGCATCGGCATCCAGCGGGTCCAGCGTCGCCATCACCTGGCCCTGTTCGACACGCATGCCTTCCTCGATCATCACCTCGCGCACCTTGCCGGTGACCTGCGCCGACACCGTGGCCATGCGCCGCGCCACCACGTAGCCGGATGCGTCCAGCACCGAGGCGCTGCTGCTGCCGGCGCTGATCGCCACCACCGGTGCGGTCTGCACCTTCATCACTGGGCGTCTGGTGAACCACCACGCCGCGGTCGCCAACAGGATCACGATGACCACCGCGGCGATGATCCAGCCACCGCGCCGTGCAGGTTCAGGGGCAGCAGGACGCTGGCGGTCGATGCGCAGTTGCTTGAGCAGATCGGCAGAAGTATTCATCGATAACCGGGACGGGATGCTGCGCGGAATGTGACCGGACGCGGGCGGCGCCGCAAGCTGCCGGAAGTCACCAATGCAGGTGGGGCGACGAACGGTCGCGCGATCGACGCGGCTGCAAGGTGCTGCGCAGCATGCGACCGTCGCGGCACCTCCACCAGTGACAGCTGTCACCTGCCGTCCATGACAGCGGCAACTGGCCGGGCTTTGCAGCATGCGCGAGGCTGCAGCATCCTCATACTGCCGGATTGGCCATGCGCTGCGTTCATTGCTGTTGTCGGCCTGCGCGATTGCCCGGGTCGGTGCTGTGCAGGATCACCACGAGCGGGCGCGGCGCAGATGCATGAGCGTGCCGGTTCGCAGCGAGCTGCCGCATCGGGCGCCCGGCCGGGCCCGGCAGTGGCAGAATCCGATCACTCACACGGACCCATCCCGATGCGCTTGTCGCTGCCCGCCTGGCTTCGCCCCGCCGCCACGTCGCAGGTTGCCGCACGGCTGGCGCAGGGCCAGTCGCCGTGGATGGATGCCGTGCATCTGCTGTGGTCGAGCTGGGTGTTCGTGGTGCCGGTGTTTTCGCCACGTGGCTACGACAGCACCTGGCTGCTGTGCACCGTGCTGTCGTATCCGGTGTTTCTGCTGTTGTACGCGCGGATGTTGCTGGCGCCGCGCGGCACGCTGTATCGCTACGCCTGGGCGATGGGTGCGCTCAGTGCCGCATTGCTGCCGGTGTATCCGGCGGGGATCAGCTATTTCGTCTTCGCCTGCCTGAGCCTGCGCCCGTCCACACGGCATGCCATGTGGCGGCACTTCGCGATGCTGGTGGTGATGAACGTGCTCTACCTGGGTTGGGCGCACTGGCTGGGAATGCGCCTGCAGTCGCTGGTGTGGCTGCCGGTGTCGGTGCTGGGCATGGCCGGGGTCGGTGCGGTGTACAGCATCAACGAACGCAAGGACGCATTGCTGCGCCTGTCGCAGGACGAAGTGCGCCGGCTGGCGGCCACCGCCGAGCGCGAACGGATTGGCCGCGATCTGCACGATCTGCTCGGCCACACCTTGTCGCTGGTGGCGCTCAAGTCCGATCTGGCCGCGCGTCTGATCGAGCGTGATCCGCAGGGGGCACGCAGCGAGATCGATGCGGTGGCGCAGATTTCGCGCGATGCCCTGGCGCAGGTGCGGCGCGCGGTCACCGGCATTCGCGCGGCCGGGCTGGTGGCCGAGCTGGCGTCGGCGCGGGTATTGCTGGACATGGACGGCATCGTGCTGGAACACGACCTGCAGACGCTGGCATTGCCGCCGGAACACGAAACCGCGCTGGCGCTGGTGGTGCGCGAGGCGGCCACCAACGTGCAACGGCATGCGCGGGCCAGACACGTGCGCGTGAGCTTGCGCGCGCACGGCGACCAGGCTGTGCTGGACATCAGCGACGACGGGCGCGGCGGGGTGATCGTGCCCGGCAATGGCCTGGACGGCATGCGCGCACGCCTGCGCGGCCTGGGCGGCGCGCTGGAGGTGGAAGCGCTGCCGCGCGGCATGCGCCTGCGCGCCAGCGTGCCGTTGCCGCAGCCCACACCGGTGCCGGCGCAGCCGCCGGTGCCGGTCCCGCTGGTGACACCGTCGCGCTGATCGCACGCACGTCCACTGCATCCACCCATGCACGGCAGGCGCCACCGCTGCTATCGTGCGCCACCGTTGTCTGCATACGAGCGCGCGCGATGATCCGGGTGTTGTTGGCCGAAGACCAGGCGCTGTTGCGTGGCGCATTGGTCGCCTTGCTTGGGCTGGAAGACGATATCGAGGTGGTCGGCAGCGCAGGCGACGGCGAAAGTGCCTGGCGCGACCTGCAACGCCTGCAGCCGGACGTGCTGATCACCGATATCGAAATGCCCGGCTTGACCGGCCTGGAACTGGCCCAGCGTATCCAGCGCCAGGCGCTGCCGGTGCGGGTGATGATCGTCACCACCTTCGCCCGCCCGGGATTTCTGCGCCGCGCGCTGGATGCCGGTGTGGCTGCCTATCTGCTCAAGGACGCGCCGGCCGAACAACTGGTCAGCGCACTGCGTCAGGTGCAGCGCGGCGGCCGGGTGATCGACCCACACCTGGCCCTGGACGCCTGGGTGGAAGCCGACCCCCTGAGCGAACGCGAGCGCACCGTGTTGCGGCTGGCCGGCGAAGGGCGCTCGGCCAGCGAGATCGCGCAGCAGCTGCAGTTGTCGCACGGTACGGTGCGCAACTATCTGTCCGAATGCATCGGCAAGCTGGGCGTGGCCAATCGCATCGAGGCGTATCGGCTGGCCCGGCAGAAAGGCTGGCTGTGAACCGGTGAGGCAGACGCGTTGCGCTGTCAGCGGGCGCAGCGCTGGATGGCATTGGCCATGCGCTGGCACGCATCACTCGATCACCGGCGCAGCGGACAGCTATTCCAGATCATGCGCAAAGCATGCCGTGCAGGCGCAGGTACACTGCCGGGCCAGAACGATTTCCGAGCGAACGGCATGAAACCTCTGTGGCTGTTGGGTCTGCTGCTTGTCTGCGCATTCAATGCGTCCGCCGAGCAGTTCAAGATCCTGGTGGCGGCAATTCCCAACCAGTATCACCACGACTATATCCCGGTGGCCAAGCCGCAATTCGAAGCGATGGCGCGCAAGCATTATGTCGAGCTGGTCTGGGCGTGGAATGCCAAGGCCTTCGATGGCGATCTATCGCAATACGCGGCAATCGTGCTGCTCAACACGCCGGCCACCGATCTGGATCCGGCGCAACGCGCGAACTTCCAGAAATACGTGCGCAACGGCGGCGGCGTGGTGGCGGTGCACAAGGCGTTTGCGATCAAGCGTGGCGACTGGGAGTGGTACGACCATCTGATCGGCCGCGCGTTCCGCACCCATCCGTACATGCAGACCGCGATGGTCGACGTGGTGGACCCCAACTTCCCGGCCACCGCCGGCCTGCCCAGGCGCTGGGTGTGGACCGACGAGTGGTACGAATACGATCCGCCGTACAGCGATGACCTGGTCACACTGCTGACGGTGGACGAGAGCAGCTACGACCCCACGCTGATCTGGCCGGGCCAGGTCGCCAAGGGCATGGGCACCCAGCACCCGGTGGCCTGGTACCACCAGTTCGAAGGCGGCCGCGTGTTCGCCACCGCGCTCGGCCATCTGGCCGAGGCCTACAACGACCCGCGTTATCTGGAGCATCTGTATGGCGGGATCTACTGGGCCGCGACCGGCAAGGGCATTCAGGCACCCGCGCCAGCGGCCAAGACGAAGCGCCAGCGTTAGATCCTGGCCCCTCTCCCGTCGGGAGAGGGGTGGGGTGAGGGTACGGGGGTAACGCCACTCCACATGGCAGCGAAGCCGATGCTTCGCCCGCACCCGCATCCGCCCCTGCGGGGCACCTTCTCCCAGCGGGAGAAGGGAAGACCAAGCCCCTCTCCCACTGGGAGAGGGGTTGGGGTAAGGGTACGTCCGCGCAGTGAAATCACTCAGCGCAACACGTCTTCCAACACCCCCCATCCAATCCGTCAACGCGCAGACCGCTCCCCGCGCGCCATGCTGGAAAACACGCCATCCCGGCGTACCCAGGCATGGAACAGCGCTGCGCTCAGATGCCCCAGCACGGTGGCGAACAACAGATACGCCAACCACCCATGCGCGCTGCGCAGCCAGGCGTACAGCGCCGGATCGTGCGGTGCGATCGGCGGCAGGTTCGCACCCGGCCACAGCACGATCGGATACGCACCGGCCGACAGCATCGCCCAGCCGATCAACGGCATCCCCAGCATCAACGCATACAGCAGCCAGTGCGAAGCGATCGCGGCGGCCTTCTGCCAGGCCGGCAGGTCGGCCGGCAGCGGCGGCGGGCGGTGACGCAGGCGGTTGATCAGGCGCAGCACCGCAAGAACCAGGATCGCAATGCCCAGGGGGCGATGCAGGTCGATCAACCACGGCCGCTGCGTCACCGACGCCACCATGCCCACGCCGACGAACAGCATGGTCAGGATCATCGCGGCCATCAACCAATGCAGGATGCGCGCGGGCAGATTGAAGTGGGGATGGCTGCTCATCGGTGCGCTCCCTGGCCGGTGGCAGCGTTGCCTGTGCCATTGGCGATCTCATGCTCGCGCCGGTTGAACGATTGCGAATACACCGACGAGCGCGCCGCCAGGATCGGGTCGTTGGATCCGGCGATGCCCTTGGGCAGGATCAGCGGGTCGTAATTCAGATCGCGGCACGGGCCGGTGGCCTGCGGTTCGGCATGATCGATCGACACCGTGCCGGCCACGATCTGCTTGCGGCTTTCCGGCCATGGCTGCGAGGGATCGTCCACCGCATCTCCAGGCTCGGCCACGGTCAGCACCATGTCCCAGCGCAGCGGACCCTGCGCCAGGCGGGTGTCCAGGTCGGTGGCGAGAAAATCGCCATCGGCCTGCGCGCGCTGCTCGGCGCTGAGCTCCTTGAACGGCGTATGCGGACGCATCGACCAGCGGATGTAGCGCTCGCGTCCATCGGCCGCAATCGCGCGGAACGCATTCACCCCGTTGTATTGGGTGTTGGCCCAGCTGTTGGACCACGGCGCGGTCTTGGCCCACTGCTGGAACTTGGCCGCTTCCGGATACTGCTTGCCGAACGCGGCCAGCTTGGCCGGATCGGGCTTGCCGGTGGCCGGGTCCGGCCTGGAGGCCACATTCAAGGCCTGAAAACCGGCCGGCGTGGCCACCACGAAGAACGGAAAACTGTTCATCGCGGTGCGCCATTCCTGCCCGTCGTCGCTGCGCAGCAGCAATGCCATGCTGCGTACGCGCGCCGCGCCGTCGGCGCCATGCGGGTCGCCGCCGCCGATCGACATGCGCCCGAGCACCGGCGTGCTGGCCTGGCTGAAGATGCGTGCCGACGACAGCCAGGTGGCCTTGCCGCTGGCCTTGAACTCCCCGCTCACACACACGCCCTTGGTGTGCGCGCGGCGAAAGCCCGGATGCGGCGGCCCGCTGGCTTCGATGGTGTCGGTCATGCGCGCGGCAGTGAGCCGGTCGCCACCGATCCAGCCGGCGGTCCAGGCGAACGCCACCGCGATACCGCCGGCAATCGCGGCGATACCGAGCAATGGCGCCACAACACGTGCGCGCTGCGGGGGTGGAGCGGGAGGTGGCAAGTTCATGGCTGGCTCCGGTGGCAATGCGGCAAAGAGTCGATGCGGTGAGGCGTGTGGCACCGTGGTCGCCACCCCGCCCAACCTGCGGCACCGGTACGACCCGTGGGCGCATAGTCCACGCTCCAGTGCGTCTGGTGTGTGATGCCGCGACCAAAGCGGTGATGAATGATCCAGATGACGGGCAATGGCGCAGCGTGCTCAAGGCACTACGCCCTCGACCCGCTCGGCTTGGGGATAGTCAAACGACGCTGAAGCTCGAGCGCTCGCTCGCCTTTGGAGGTAATCGAACGGAGTGGATGCGTCGGTTGTGGAGCGGATGATCTGCGGGTTTGCTGCAGGCCCCTTGCCGCCCACCCTCGCGGGGCACGCTGCAAGTATGTCCATGTAAGCTCTTACGCGGCAATCCATGCCGCGTAAGGTCCCGCGACGGTGGGCGGGCAAGGACCAGTCGGGATGGTCGGTGTGCATGGCTGCGAGCCGTGAATGCGGCGCAGGCTGATCACGCACTTTAATCCGATCGACGTCGCTGCCATTGTCGACATCACTTCACGCGTCGACGAAGGCGAGTTTGTTGAAGCCGTGCTGTCAGCCGGCCTCAGCCGCCGTAACGTTGCTCGAGCATCGCGTAAGCCGAGCGCAACGCCAGTGCCTCGCCGCCAGCCGGGCGGCCGGGGCGGTCGCTGTCGTTCCAGGCGTAGACGTCCAGATGCGCCCACGGCTGGCCCGGTGCGACAAAGCGCTCCAGGTACAGCGCGGCGGTGACCGCGCCAGCCATGCGCGAGCCGGCGTTGGCCATGTCGGCGACATGGCTGTTGAGGTAACGCAGGTACGGGCGCCATAGCGGCATGCGCCAGACCGGGTCACGGGTCTGCTCGCCGGCGTTCAACCAGGCCTGCGCCAGCGCATCGTCGTTGGCGAACAGCGCGGGCAGGTCCGGCCCTAGGGCGATGCGTGCGGCGCCGGTGAGCGTTGCGAAATCCAGGATCAGATCGGGGCGCTGCTCGGTGGCGTAGCTCAGCGCATCGCACAGCACCAGGCGGCCTTCGGCATCGGTGTTGTCCACTTCCACCGTGACACCGGCGCGGGTGGTGATGACTTCGCCCGGGCGGAACGCATCCGGGCCGACGGCGTTTTCCACCGCGGCGATCAACAGGGTCAGCCGCACCGGCAACTGCTGCGCCATCACCAGGCCGGCCAGCGCCAATGCATGCGCCGCCCCGCCCATATCCTTTTTCATGTTGCGCATGCCATCGGCCGGTTTCAGGTCCAGCCCGCCGGTGTCGAAGCACACCCCCTTGCCGACCAGCACCAGATGCGGATGCGCCGCGTCGCCCCATTGCAGCGTGATCAGCCGCGGGGCCCGGTGCGAGGCACGCCCGACCGCGTGGATGGTGGGGAAGTTCTGCGCCAGCAATTCCTCACCGACGATGGCCTCGACCTGCGCACCGTGCGGTTGCGCCACTGCACGCGCGGCCTCTTCCAGATGCTGCGGGCCCATGTCTTCGGTCGGGGTATTGACCCAGTCGCGCACGCGGATGCAGGCCTGGATCAAGGCGCGCGTGTGCGGCGCCGGTGTAGCGGCCAGTTCGGCCGGTGCGCGCGGCACCTTGCGGTAGCGCGAGAAGCGGTACGCGCCCAGGCCCCAGCCCAGGTGCAGCAGCGCCTGCTCGCTCTCGCTCAGCGCGCTGGCCAGCGTCCAGCGGCTGGCCGGCGGCAGCGCCATCGGCGCGTGCGCATAGGCGTAGGCATCGGCGCGGTCGCCGATGCCCAGCACCGCGCCGGCTAGCCCCTGTTCGCCCGGCAGCAACAGCACGCTGCCCGGCGCCGCATCGAAACGCTGCGCCTGCGCCCACGCCAGCACGCGGGTGGGCTGCTCGGCGCACCAACCTGCAAAGCCTTCGCGGTCGAGCACATGCAGCGGCAGGGCTGCGGCGTTGGGATCGATGAAACCGGTGAGCTGCGACATGGAAATCCTCGGAGGCGGCGCCATGCGCCGAGCAAAAGTGGCTCAGGCGGGAAGGCGGATGCCAGCGTGTGCGGTGCCTGGATGCGGCTGCTGCGCGTCCAGCCAATCGGCCAGCCCGGTCATGGAGTCGAACTCCAGATCCGGCTGCTGGGTCGGGTGCGACCACTGTGCTCGGTCGCGATTGATCCAGCAGGCGCGCAGTCCGGCATCCAGCGCGCCAAGCACGTCCATGCGCACATGGTCGCCCACATGCAGCACCTGTGCCGGCGGCACCTCCAGGCGCGCGCAGGCAGCCAGGAAGATGCTCGGGTCGGGTTTTGCGCTGCCGTGCTCGCGCGAGCCCAGCTGAAACGCGAAGTGATGCATCAGCCCGATGCGCTGCAGATCGGCATTGCCGTTGCTGAGCGCCGCCACCGGCACGTGCGCGGCGATGCGTGCCAGCGCGTCCAGCGCATCCGGGTAGCACTCCACCTGGTTGCGCGCGGCGTAGAAGACCTCATACGCAGGCTCCAGCAAGGCCAGATCGCCGCCGCTTTCGCGCAGTGCCATTTCCAGCGTCAGCCGCCGCAGCGCGCTGAGATCGTGATGCAGGTGCGGGTTGTCGGCAAAGCTGCGCTCGCGCAGTTCGCGCATCGCCTCCACCGGAAACCGCTCGGCGGTGACCGGACTGTGCTCGCGCATCCAGTCGTACAACACCTGGTCGATCCGCGCCCCGATCGGCGCAAAGGGCCACAACGTGTCGTCGAGGTCGAGAGTGATGGCGCTGATTGGGAAACTCATCGCGAGATTGTAATGCCGGGAATGGGGAGTCGGGAATCGAGAATGGGTAGAGCAACGCTTTGGCGGGCTGCTTCACTGCTCTTGCGATTCCCGATTCCCGATTCCCGATTCCCGAATCCCCAATCCCGGCTACTCAAGCAGCCTGGCCCAGCGCTGCATTCCCTCCACCCGGCTCAGCACCATCTTGATGCAGACCAGCAGCGGCACCGCCAACAGCAGGCCGATCATGCCCCACAGCCAGCCGAACAGCATCAGCGCCAGGATCAGCATCAGCGGCGAGATCGCCATGCGGCGGCCGAGCACGATCGGAGTGACCACCTGGCCCTCGATGGTGTGCAGCGCCAGATACAGGATCGCCGGCAGCATTGCCGACAAGGTGGTGCGGAATTCCACAAAGCCCATCAGCAGCATCAGCATCACGCCGATCAACGGACCCACGTACGGTGCGAAATTGAGCAGCGCCACCACCGTGCCCCACAACAGCGCTTCGGGCAGCGGAATCTTGAGCACATAGAGAATGCCGGCAAAGACCAGCCCGACCAGCGTATTGATCACGCTGATGGTGAGCACGTAGCGCGAGACCTCGCGCTCGATGTCCAGCATGATTTCGGTGGTGAAGCGTTGCTGCTGGCGATTGGGCAGCAACGCAATCGCATGCCGTTGCAGGCTTTCGCCGTAGACCATGAAGAAGAACGTCAGCAGTACCACCGCCAGCACCGAGGCGGCCAGTTTCGGCGTGCGCACCAGCGCCTTGTAGGGGTCGTCCATCTGCGTGCGCACGATCTGCACGCTGCGCTGGCCGTCGCCGCCGGCGGCGCGCGCAAAGTTTTCCGCGGCCTGGTTGGCCTGCATCATCGGCTTGGTGAAATCGCGCACGTCGCGCGCAATCTGGCGCATCTGTCGGGGCGCCTGCTGCACCCACTCGGCTGCCGGCCCGGCCAGCTGCGCAGCCAGCGCCACGGTCGCGGCCAGGCCCAGGCACAACACCATCAAGGCGCCGAGAAAGCGCGGGATATACAGCTTGCGCAGACCGCGCAGGATGGGATTGCCGATCAAGGCAAAAAACGCTGCCAGCATCACCGGCAGGATGATCGTCTGTGCCGCCCACAGGGTGTAACCGACCGCCAGCGTGGCCAGCACCACCAACGAGACCGGTGCGCGCGGGCGCGGTGCCGGTGGCGGCGGAAGCGAATCTGCCGCAACGGCAGCATCCATTGAATCGACGGGAAGAGTCATGCGCGCCCTGGCAGCGGACTGGCGTGCTGCCAGCGGTGCGCCATTATCAGCCGAACGCGTCAACACCGCGCACAGAGGGTGTGCGCAGGATGTCAGGCCCCGATGATGTCAGTGGCGGGCTCTGCCGTGTACCGGGTGGCACACCTTGCGCAGCGTGATCCCGGGCGATGGCCCGGGACCGTCGTCATTACGCGGCGCGATCAACCGGTGCCTGCACCACCGTCACCGGTGGATCGGCAGCGACCTCTTCGGCATTGTCGGCGGCACGTTCGGCCTGCTCGGAGGCTTCCTGCGCACGATGTGCAGTGAACAGAGCAGAGATCGTGCTGATCATCTGCAGGATTTTCGGGATACCGCCCAGCTTGCTGGCGATACTGCCCAACGCCGCCTGCGGTTCGTTACGGCCGGTGACAAAACCCAGGCCGAACCCGACCACCACGATCCGCAACGGGGACCATCCGGCACGCCAGGTGTCACGCAGTTCTCCCCAATGCAGGCGCGTTTCCTGTGCGCGCCCTTCCACCAGGAATTCCGCGCGATCGACGCGCTGACGCAAGGTGCCAAACTTCATGTACGTGCTCCAGTGGCAGCCGATGCATGGGCATCGTCGTCGTCGCTGCTGTCATCGAAGATGCCCAGCTTGACCAGCTGACGGCGTGTTGCATTCAAGCCGGTGTGGTCGAAGTAGAAGAACACGCGCCACGCCGCGATACCGGTGACCAACAGGCTGGCCAACGCGGTGAAAAACATCGCCTGGAACCACGACAGCCCCGCGCGTTGCAGCAGGGCGATGATCGCACCCGCCAGCAACAGCCACGACGAGGCGCCGAAGACCACGGCAACGCATGCCCAGGCCAGTCCGCGCCCGAAGGCACTGCGTGCAAGTTGTAAATCGGCCGACACCAGCCGGCGCAATGCCCGGCTGGTGTCCTTGGCCGAGCCCAGCGTCGCACGGCCGGCTGCGCCGACAGCACGTACGCTTTCGTCCAGTCCTGGCGTTTCCGGCCGCGCGTTGGGCGCGTCGGAGGCGGCAGCTGTGGAGGCCTGATCGCTCACGACTTAGTTGTCGTTGCTGCGTGCCAGCTTGGCAATGATCCAGCCGGTCGCGAACGCCACACCGAACGCAGCCAGCGGCCGCTCACGGATCAGATCGGTCGCGCTTTCCAGCAGGTCGTTGCCCTTGCTGACCAGCACGTCGAGCTGCTCCTTGGCAGCGGCGCCGCCGAACTCGGCAGCCGCCATACCGGCCAGTGCGGTATCGGAGAGCTCTGCCTTGACGTTGGCACGACCAAGCTTGAGTTCGTCGCCGGCAGCACTGGTGGCGCCTTTGACGGCTTCGCCTGCGGCGCTGGCGGCAGACTTCAGGTGGGTGCTGGCTTCGCTCAGGTTTTCTTTCAGCTGGTCGGTATTGGTGGGGCTCATGCGATATCTCCTTCGGTCATTGATGGCAGCCGCGAACAGCATGCGGGCGTGGTGCAGCAATAGCATCGCTGCGGTGTAGGAGGTGTTAGTGCAGGTCGAGGGCAGTGCACGCCATGTCAACGCATCAACGCGTCGTATTGCGCATTGCCACGCAGGATGCGCACCACCAGTTGCTGCGGCTTGCGCTGGAAATTGGCGCGCCAGCTGGCCAGATCGGCAAACTCGCCCACGCTGCTGGCCACGATCACATCGCCGGTGACCAGACCATTGGCTGCGGCACGACCGCCGCGTTTGACCTCGCTGACCATGACGCCGGTGATGCCGGACTGGCGCAGCGATTCGGGCAGATCCACGAAGGTGGCGCCGCCCAGGCGTGGGTCGAGCATGTCGCCGGTGACCGCGCGGTCCTGCTCCTTCAGTGTCGCGGTGAGCGTGAGCGGTTTGCCATCGCGGCGAATCTCCAGCCTTACCGCGCTACCGACCGCCTGCAGGCCTTCATAGTTGTGCAATGCCTCTGCGCTGTCCACGCGTTGGTCGTTGGCCGCCACCACCACATCGCCCGGCTGCACGCCTGCGGCCGCCGCGGCGGACCCTGGCAACACGCGCGTCACCAGCGCGCCGCGCAACGAATCCACACCCAGGCCCTGCAGCATCTGCTGGGTGAGGTTCTGGGTTTCCAGCCCGAGCGTGCCGCGCACGACCACGCCCTTGGTCACCAGTTGCTCGACAACATTGCGCGCCAGGTTGGAGGGGATCGCCAGGCCCAGGCCGATGTTGCCGGCCATGCTGCCCTGCGGGTTGAAGCTGGCGGTGTTGATGCCCACCAACTGGCCCTGCAGGTTGACCAGCGCGCCGCCGGAATTGCCCGGGTTGATCGAGGCATCGGTCTGGATGAAGTTCTGGTAGCCCAGCCCGCGAATCCCGCTGCGGCCCACTGCCGAGACGATGCCGGAGGTGACCGTCTGGGTAAAGCCGAACGGGTTGCCGATCGCCACCACGAAGTCGCCCACGCGCAGCGCGTTGCTGTCGGCCAGCTTGATGTCGGTGAGCTTGTCGGCCTTGATGCGGATCAACGCGATATCGGTATCGGCATCGGAGCCGATGAAATCGGCCTTGACCGTGCGCCCGTCGCCGAGCGTGACCTGCACGTCGTCGGCGTTTTCGATGACATGGTGATTGGTCAGCACGTAGCCCTTCTGCGCATCGATGATCACGCCCGAGCCCAGCGATTCATTGATGCGGTCCTGCGGAATCTCCGGGAACAGCCGGCGCAGGATCGGGTCGTTGAAGAACGGGTTGCGCACGCGCACCACCTGCTTGGTGTTGACGCTCACCACCGCCGGCATCGCCTGTTGCAGCATCGGCGCCAGCGACGGCACCGGTTGCCCGGCCACGGCGGCCGGCAACGCGGCAGCCGCCGGCAGGCTGAAGGTGGTGGCGGCGCCGGCCGGTGTGGCCTCGGCGCGGTTGTCCATCCAGGCATTGATGCCGGTGGCGGCAAAACCGCCGAAGGCAGCGGCCAGGGAAAGTGTCAGCAAGGTAGGCAGCGGGCGCATGCAACGAAGTCCGGGTTACGCGGTGGAAGAGGAATAGGGCGTCTGACTGCGTAAATCAAGCTGAACGAGAGTGCCAGCGGGCAATTTAACGCGTGGTGAAAGCGCAGCAGATCCCTTGCGGGCCCTGCGTTGACAGCCGCTTGAGCCCGGCGTAGCGTCCGCTTGATCCGATGCCTGTTCAGCATACGCATGCCGCTGCGCATCGCCCGCGTTTTCCGCACTGACGCCCTTAAGGAGGGTCTATGAACAACGGCAATGGTGTGACGGCAACCCTGTCCGACGCTGTCGAGAGCGTCAAGAGCACGGCCACCGAACTGGGCGAGACCATCGCCAGCACCACCAGCGACGCGGTGGCCAGCGTGCAGGACGCGGCCGGTACGGCGGCAGCGCAGGTCAGGACCGGCGTCGCCAAGGCGCGCAAGGCCGTGGTCAAGGTCGAACAGCGCGTCGTCGACAAAGCCGGCGATGCAGCCACCGCGGTCAAGCGCGGCGTGGCCAAGACCAAGCGTTCGCTGGTGTCGGGCAAAGCGGCCGCCAAGGACAAACTGGCCGCCACCAGTGCTGCCGCCAGGCAGAAGCTCGCCTCCACCAAGGATGCGGCCAAGCAGAAGCTGAGCACCACCACCGGTGCTGCCAAACAGACACTGGCCAACACCAAGGCCAGCGCCAGGCAGAAGCTGGAGACCGCCAAGGCCAATGCCAAGGCCGACGCGGCGGCGCTCAGTGCCAAGACGGCCGCCAAGAGCGCGGCGCGCAAGAGCGCGGTGGCCACGGTGGGTGCGCGCGCAGCAGCGAAGAAGGCGGTGGCCAAGTCGGCCCCGGTCAAGAAGCCGGTCGCCAAGACCATCGTCAAGCCCGCCGCCAAGAAGGCGCCGGTGGCCAAGCAGACCGCCACCAAGCAGGCTGCAGTGAAAAAGGTGCCGCTCAAGAAGGCGGTGACCAAGACCACCTTGAAGAAGGCCGCCAAGGTCACCAAGACGCCGGCCACGCGCGCCGTGGCCAAGACCACCGCCGCCCGCAAGGCCGTCGGCAAGAAGGCGGCCAAGCGGGTCACGCGCTGAGGCTGCAGCGCCAAGAGGGTATGGCCCGCTGACAACACGTTGGCGGCGCAAACTGACAAAGGCCGGCGCTGTCCGTACGGCGCCGGCCTTTTCGTGGGTTGATCGTGACCCGGCGACCACGGTCTTGCTGCGCTCCTGTGATCGGGCAGGTGATCGGATCTGACATCTGGGCTGGATTGGGCCTCTGGTCCGTACCCTCATCCGCCCCTGCGGGGCACCTTCTTCCGGTGGGAGAAGGAAACTAGAAGCCATCGCTTCCGATAATCCGATTCTCGATTCCCGATTCCAATCCCGAATCCCGAATCCCAGCTAATCCATTCCCTTGACCAACTGCTCGGCGCCCTTGCGGATACCGGCCTTGGCGGCGTCGTAGGCGCCCAGGCTGGCCTTGATGTTCATTGCGCTCGGATACTGTTTTTCGACGTAGGCGGCGAGCAGGTGGTTGCTCTGCGCGTCGAAGATTTCCACCGCGTAGCTGACCGAGCCGGAAAACGCGCCTTCCTTGCCGCGTGCGGCCTGCACCGCGTTATAGGAACCGCCGCCCAGATCCACCTTCATGAAGGTGCCCAGCACCCGCTTGCTGGGTTTGGCACCGGTCAGGCTGATGCGCACGCGCAATGTGTCGCGATCGGCCACTGTCGCGCGTTGCCAACGCTGCCCGATCGCATTGCCGAACTCCTGCTGCATGTAATCGGCGAGCATGCGTCTGTCCTGCTCGGGCACGTCTTCGAATTGCGCGTCGGGACCGCGATAGATGCTGACCGGCTCGACCAGTGCGGCGCGGTAACGTGTCCAATCCACCGCGCCCTGGTAGGCGTACGGCATGCGGTCGCCGCGGCTGCCAACGTGCGGGCGCAGATAGCTTGAAGATGGCAACTGGCTGTACGGCATCGGGCGCGTACTGGCACAACCGATCAGCGTCACGCCGACAACCAGCAGCGCGCAGCAACGGACAAGGGAATACGACGACATGGGCAAATACCTGGAGAGGAAGCAGATAGGGACAAGCACGCGCGAGCGGGGCCGCGCGCTCAATGCATCAGATAACTGGCCACCGCCAGCGCAAACACCACTGCGGCGGCAGTGAACAACACACCGCCGTTGGCCCAGCGCTGCAGCCGGCGTGCCTGGCGCGCGCTACGGATATCCGGCAGTGCGCGCCAGATGTCGCGATTGCGCGTGCCTGTGCGGCCACAGCGGAATTCCCGTAGTGCCGCGTTGGTGACGGCGGCAGGGATGACGCTGTCGTTGGCGGCCGCGTGCGGTGCCAGCAGCGCGACGGCAGCGGGGACGAGCGGGGTGGAACGGATCGAGTTGACCATCACCAGGCATCCTGGATGCATGCGGTGAATGCACTGTAGGCAGCGGGTGTTGGAAACTTATTGGCTTGGGCGACAACGACAGACGATAGGCGAGCGCCGCGCGCCGCCTGCGTTCAGCCAGTGTGGCGCACGCCTTCGCCGGCGAACACCACGCGCACGCACAGGCCGCGGCCCTGGTGGCCTTCGCAGGTTTCGATGGTGGCCGCGTGAAGGCGCGCGATACCGGCCACCAGCGACAGCCCGATCCCGCTGCCTTGCACCTGGCTGCCGGCGACCCGGTAGAAGCGTTCGAAGATGGACGCGTGGGCGCTTTCCGGCACGCCCGGACCGTCATCGCTGACCTGCACGAACGGATGCAGCGCATCGGCGCGCAGGCAATAGCCGCAACTCACTTCCACCGTGCCATGGAGGCGCCCATAGCGGATGGCGTTGTCGACCAGATTGCGGATCAGGATGCCCACCGCATCCACGTCGCAACGCAGCAGGCACGGCGATGCCTCCACCTGCAGAGTGATGTGGCGGGCGTCGGCCTGCACGCTGAATTCGTCCAGCACATGCGAGATCAACTCGCCCATGTCCACCTGCCGGTACGCCGCCGAACTGATGCCTGCATCCAGCCGGGCCAGATCCAGCAATTGCGCAGCCAGCCGATTGCTGCGCCGTGCGGTTTCCAGCAGCTGCTGCAGCGCCGCGTCCTTGGCCGCCAGCGTGGGCGCACGCAGCGCGACCTCGGCATAGGCATGCAGCGCAGACAGCGGCGTGCGCAGTTCGTGCGCCGCATCGGCCACGAAATCGCGCTCGGCCTGCACGGTCTTTTCCACGCGGGCCAGCAGGGAGTTGAAGGAGCCGATCAGCGGGCGAATCTCCTCCGGCACCTGCGCCAGCGGCACCGGTTCGGTGTCCAGCCCGGTGCGCTGCGCAATGGCGCTGGAAATGGCGCGCAGCGGCGCGAGCGCGGTGCGTACCGCCCACCACACCAGCAGGCCCAGCACGCCCAGTTGCACGGTGTTGAGCACCATCGCAATCAGGGTCTGCTTGAAACTCATCCGCGAGGACACATTGCCGCTCGACGCGTGCGCGTCGAGCGCAGCCTGCGGCTCGGCTTGCGTATCGAAGCGGTGCTCCAGCGCGTCGGGCAGGGCGCCGATCAGCTGGTCGCCGAAGATGTTGAGTTCCTGCTCGAACACACTGTGATGGCCCTGGGTGACCAGGGCGACCAGGATCCACAGGGAGGTGCACCAGCTCAGCAACACGATTGCGGCCAGCGCCGCCAGCATGCGCGCCTGCAGCGATTTCATTCCGGTGCCTTGCCGACCATGTAGCCCTGGCCATACACCGTGGAGATCAGCGCATCACCCAGCTTGCGGCGCAGCTGGTGAACGTACACCGCAATCATGTTGCTGCCGCCTTCGCACGGGCCGCCATAGACGCCTTCTTCCAGCTGGTCCCTGGTGACCACGCGCCCGGCGCGTTCCATCAGCGCCAGCAGCAGCCGGTATTCGTGCGCGCTCAGCGCCACCCACTTGCCGTCGCGGGTGACCTTGCGGCTGCTCGGGTCCACGCAGACATCGCCCTGCGTGAGCAGCGGTACCACCCGGCCCTGGCTGCGCCGGGTGATTGCACGCATCCGCGCCATCAGCTCGTCGAACTGGAACGGCTTGACCAGGTAGTCGTCGGCGCCGGCATCCAGGCCGCGGATGCGGTCGGTGAGCTGCCCGCGCGCGGTCAGTGCGATCACCGGCGTGGCGTCGTAATGGCCGCGCATGAAGCGGATCACCGTCAGCCCGGATTCGCCCGGCAGGCCGATATCCAGCAGCACCGCGGTGTAGCGGTGGTCCACCAGCACGGTCTTGGCGGCGTTGGCGCTGCCGACGTGGTCGATGGTCCAGGACTGCTGGCGCACGCCATCGCAGATCGCGTTGGCCAGCATGGTGTCGTCTTCGACAAGGAGCAGGTGCATAGGTGTTCCGCCGGGCCCGGGGCCAGTCCGAGATCGGCAGCACTGTCGGGGATGGTCGTTAGGCAAATATTAGTGCATGGCCGCCGGCCGTCGCAGGGCGGCCGGCGGCCCGCCCTGTGTGCAAGGCCCCGCCCGGGCAACGCGCGGGTCAGTGCTGCAGGATGGCGCGCAACGCCTCGTCCAGGCGCACATAGCGGAAGCGGAAGCCGGCCTCCAGGGCGCGTTGTGGCAGCACGCGCTGGCTGATCAGCAGCAGCTCGGCCATCTCGCCAAAGCCCAGTCGCAGCAGGCCGGCCGGCAACGCCAGCAGCGCCGGGCGATGCAGCACGTGGGCCAGGGTGCGCGCGAATTCGGCATTGGTAACCGGGGTCGGTGCGGTGGCGTTGTAGGCACCGCCCTGGCCGTGCTCCAGCAACCACAGCAGCAAGGCCACCATGTCGGCGCGGTGGATCCAGCTCATCCAGTGCCTGCCATCGCCGAACGGGCCGCCGCCACCGAAACGGAACGCCGGCAGCATGCGGGCCAGGGCGCCGCCGTCGCGGTCGAGCACGATGCCGGTGCGCACCCAGCTCACGCGCGGGCCGAGTGCGGCGATGCTGGCCGCCTCGGCTTCCCAGTCGCGGCACAGCTGCGCGGAGAAATCGTCGCCGGCAGGGTCTGCCTCGGTCAGGACGCTGTCACCACGCTCGCCGTAATAGCCCACCGCCGAGCCGGAAATCAGTACCGACGGGCGCTGTTCGGCCGGCTGCTGCGCGATCCAGGCATGCAGCTGGCCGGTGATGCCCAGGCGCGATGCCCGGAAGCGCTGCTTGCGCGCGTCAGTCCAGCGACCGGCAGCCAGCGGTTCGCCCGCCAGGTTGATGACCGCATCGGCCCGCATCCCGTCCAGCGTGTCCACCGCGGTCATGCCGGGCAGGCTGCGCCCGGCGCGGCGCGGGTCGCGGGTCAGCACGCTGACCTGATGCCCGGCCTGCAGGAGTGCCGGACACAAGGCCTGGCCGATGAAGCCGGTGCCGCCGGTGATGAGCAACTGCATGGGGACACTCCTGCGCCGAATCGATGCGGCACGATAGGCCAGCGCTGCCTGCTGCAGGGTGAAGTCGCTGCCGCATGCGTGGCGGTCGCCGCGTGGCGCCAGGACGGCGGCCGGGTGGACAGCGCGCTCGATCGGCGAGGCCCAAACGCCAACGCGCCGGACAGGCCGGCGCGTTGGATACTTGCAGACGCTGCGCCAGGCTCAGCGCGAGGAGGACACCGCGTGGGCCCGCTCGAAGTGCGCCGACACCACGCGCCGGCTTTCTTCCAGGTGCTGCTTGACCGGCGCGCTTTCGGCGGCGGGCAGCAGTTCGGAGTCGATGATCTTGATGGTGTCGCCGTGGTCGCTGACCATCGTGCGCATGAAGGCATTGCGGTAGGCGTCCTTGCCATCGGGCAGGGTCGCGGTCTTTGCCAGTGCGTCCACTGCGGCCTTGCCCTTGGCGCGCATGGCATCGGCACGGGGGCTGTCGATGGCACCCAGCGCCTTGCTCTTTTCCAGGTTGGCTTCGTGGTCGTGCAGCAGCTGCTTGGCGAACGTATCGGTCGCACCGCCCAGATCCTGGGCAATGGCCTGCTTGGCCAGCGCGATCTCGTTTTCATCCAGCGCCACCAACACGCCGAGCACGGCGGCATCGCCCTTGGCCAGTTCGGTGGCGCCAGTCCCGGAGACCGGTGCAGCAGTCGGTTCGGGGGACACGGCCGGCGCAGTCCGCGACGCATCGCCGCCGGGGCGATCGCAGGCGGTAAGGGAAAGCATGGCGAGGAGCGATGTCGCGACAAGAAGGGATTTCATGGAGGTCCTGGAAAGAGGCGGCCAACACTGCCGACGGTGAAATGCAAAGGAGCCGCTACGCGGCTCCGGTGATGCGTGGATCGGTGCCTGCCGATCAGGCCAGCTGCGGTTGGGCGACTGCGCCAAGGCCCAGCGATCTGGCCGGCGTGCGCACCGTATCCTGTGCGGTGCGGCACACGCGCGCCATGCGTGCGGTGCGTTCGCGAATCAACGCGTGTTCGCTGGCCGGGGCACTGCCCAGCAAGCTGGCGACATGGAAGCCTAGGATGTCCTCCGCGCGGTCGCCCTGGTCGCTGACGATGTGCGGAACCAACCGCTCCAATCGCTCCAGCTCCTGCTGCACTTGATACGGGGTTTTCATGATGCTCTCCAATGAGGAACGGTCTTGCTCAACTATTGCGGTTGCCTAACCGCTGCCAGCAATCGGTCGCCAACTGCTCGTAATTGGACTGCGTGCTGGATGAAATGAAGTGATGCTCCAGGCGGTCGCGAAACAGGCGCAGACGTTCCTGATCGCTCGAACGCGGTGCCTGCAGATAGATATCGCAGGCCATTTTCACCACCGGGGACAATTCGCTGAACTTGCCTGCGCCCAGGTTGCCCTGCGCGTGACGCGCCTGCCAATGCGCGATTTCGGCCTGTACATCGATGACGGATGGGTCTCTGCTCATGACTTCGCGTGGTCCGGGTTAAACAAACTTGACACGCAGGGTAACCGTGGCTGTGTCAACGGATGATCATCGAACCCGACTATTGGCCCAATCGCAGCAGCGCGTGCTTAACTGGTCAGCTTCGTTTGCGCCGTGACATGCAGGTCATGCAGTCTGCAGCGTGCATCGGCGATTCAAGTCATAGCGCAGCGGTGAACACCCGTCAGCAATCGATTGCATTGTTTTGAAAGTCCACGTTCGGCAAGGTCCCATTGCCACCGTGCATCGGGCGATCGTTGCGATGATGTCGGGGCAAACATGCACGCAATGCCGCAATTTACGGAAGATTCTGAATCGTTCCACACTTGTGTAACGTCTGATGCTTAGGATGTGGGATGACATGATGGAGATGAGAGTACTCAGGATGCAGGACAGCGAAAGCAGTCGTAAGCCGCAAGCCGCCAGCGGCACCTCGGAAGCACGTGTGTGGTGGCATGCCTTGGTGGAGTTGCGTGGGGGACGTGTCGCCATCAGCTTGATCGTCGTCCTTGTGATCGTGTTTGCGTTCTATCTGACCTTGAAGTAAGCCGGGTTCTTCCGGCGCCGGCGTAGCGCTGCATCACCGACTGCGCGGGTCTCAACTGCTTGAAAAGCCAGCAACGGCACGCGGTTCGACGCTGCGAGGGGAGACATGATGGCGCACAAGCAGTACTGCCAGGTCCTGGGGCATGTCACTCGGCCGGTGCCCGAGGATGGTCATGAGCGTGCCACGCATGCGTGGGTCTGTCGCGAAATTGCACGGCTGCTGGACGTGCGCGGCGCAGGGCATCGTGCCGCCTCCGGACCCATGGTCGCCGAGACCGTGTTTCATGTGCCCGATGAAACCCTGACGTCGGAACAGGCGCATGGACTCGGCATCGATGACGCTGCGGACTTGCTGGGCGGCATCGTGCCGCATGCCTTCCTCGCAACCAAGGTGATCGGCCACCCGCTGATTGCCGAGCAGGCAGCCAGCGTCCCCGGATGGAACCAGGCACTGGCCACCGCGCTGATTCCGGCCACGTTGGCGGGCTATACGGTGTTTTCGCGCACCGATGCCCTGCGTGCGCTGCAGACCCTGCTGCCGGATGGCGGTGTGCGACTCAAGCTGCCGACCGGCGTGGGTGGCAACGGCCAGTGGCGTATTGCCGATGCAGCGCAATTGACGCAGGTGCTGGACAGCTTGCCGGAGGACTATCTGGGCACGCATGGCGCGGTCCTGGAGCGCAATATCCTGCAGCCGGTGACACATAGCGTGGGCGAGCTATGCGTTGCCGGCGTCCAGATCGCCTATTACGGCACCCAATGCAGCGTGCGCAATGCGCAGGACGAGGACGTCTATGGCGGCTCATCGCTGCATGTGTATCGCGGATCGCTCGAAGCGCTGGCCGTGACGGCGCTACCGCCGCTGCAACAGCGTGTGGTCGCGCAAGCCTGCAGATACGATCGATTCATCACCGCCGCCTATCCTGGGTTGCACATCTCGCGGCGCAACTACGATGTGGTCAGCGGCGACGATGGAAGGAACGGTGCGGTCTGCGGCGTGCTGGAGCAATCCTGGCGCGTCGGCGGCGCCACACCGGCCGAGCTCGCCGCAATTGGCAGCTTTCAGGACGATGCCAACCTGCGCTGGGTGCATGCATCCACGCACGAGATCTATCAGGGCGAACCGCCCGCAGATGCGCAGATCTACTACCGCGCCGAACGCTCTGGGCCGGGTCCGCGCTTCAAATACAGGAGGGTATCCACCACGTAATGGAAGCCAAACTTTCCAGCATCCAGATCCCGGTCGACCAGGACGAACTCAGTGGCACCTTGCTCACGCCCACCGGCATTCCCGCCGTGCTGTTCGTGCATGGCTGGGGCGGTAGCCAGCATCACAGCCTGGTGCGCGCGCGCGAAGCGGTCGGCCTTGGCTGCATCTGCATGACCTTCGACCTGCGTGGCCACGAAGGCTATGCGTCCATGCGCCAGAGCGTGACACGCGCGCAGAACCTGGACGACATCAAGGCGGCCTACGATCAGCTTGCCGGCCTGCCGTATGTCGACCCGCAATCGATCGCCGTGGTCGGGCTCAGCTACGGTGGCTACCTGTCCACCTTGCTGACGCGCGAACGCCCGGTGGAATGGCTGGCGTTACGCTCGCCTGCGCTGTACAAGGACGAGCATTGGGATCGCCCCAAGGTCAGCCTCAATGCCGATCCGGAATTGATGGAATACCGGCAGCGCGTGCTGACCCCGGACGACAATATCGCCTTGGCGGCCTGTGCCGACTACAAGGGCGATGTGCTGTTGGTGGAGGCGCAACACGACGTGATCGTGCCGCATCCGGTGTTGCGCAATTATGCCAATGCCTTCGTCAATGCGCGCTCGCTGAGCGCGCGGGTGATTGCCGGTGCCGATCACGCATTGAGCATCAAGGAACACCAGCAGGAATACACGCGGACCCTGATCGACTGGCTGACCGAAATGGTGGTCGGCCGGCGCATCGCCCTGGCCAAGGAAGTGGTGGCCGCACGCAAGCAGATGCTCAAGCAGCAACAGGGCGATGCAGTGTCATCGCCCGGGCAGGGCGCGCGCGAATTTCGTGGCGACATCCGTGCCGTGGAAAATAGCTCCAGCTGAGTCGTCCACGCAATGGGGTCGGCGTCCCCGTTGATGTTTTCGACAATGAAGAACGGGCCCATCGGGCCCGCTCTTTTTCACACATCAGCGTGGCCTGCTGCCAGGCCGCGACACCTCAGACGCGCGGGTCGGTCGGGTTGCGACGTGCAGCCTGATCGTGATTCTCCGAATCGAAGGCTTCGCGCACGGCATGCTTGGCCTTTTCCCAGCTCAGGCGCGAGTTGGACTTGAAACGGTCCCAGCCATCGCCCAGGTCGCGTTCCAGATGGTCGTCCCACTGGCGGCCGACATATTGCTGACGTGCCTGCATGCCGTAACGATAGGCAGGGCGATAATCGTCGTAGGAATATTCGGCGTCGCGATAGCTCGCGCTGTCGAAACGGCCTTGGTAATGCGTATCGCCCTCGCGATAGACGCTATGCGTGCGATCGGCACGCTCCCAGGCATCGCGCGCGGCAAGGCGTGCCTCTTCCCATTCCAGGCGCGATTCGCCGCGATTGCGCGGCCATTCGCCAGCCAGCGTGGCCTCGGTTTCTTCCCAGGTGCTGGTCGGACGTGTTTCGCGCGCCTGCAGGCCAAAGCCATAGACGGTGGCGTAATCGCGGTCGTAATCAGTGCCTTCCTTGTAGTAAGGACGGTTCTGGTGCTCCTGACGCCAGTATTCGGTTTCCACCGTCGGGTCCAGGCGCTCGGCTACGCCCTTGCCGGCTGCGGCACCGGCCACCACGCCAACCGCCGCGCCGATCAGCGTGCCCAGCGGACCGAACACGGTGCCGGCCAGCGCACCGGCGGCAGCGCCGCCTGCGATACCGCCCACACCCACACCGACGGGATGCGAACCGGGTGTACCGGAGATCGGATCACGGTTCAGATCCTGCGCTTCGGCCTTGCGTTCCTGCTTGTCGAGAGGGGTGTCGTGGTTGCTCATGTCGTCTCCGTGTGCCTGTAGGTGCGTCTGTCGAGCAGATCGCGAACGTGGCCCACCTTGGCCAGCCTGGAGTGAAACGCGTGTGCTTGGATGTGAGCACCACCGCGACAAGACTGAACTGTGCATTCGCCGCAATGGATGAGGCTGGTCGATAGGAGATAGACGTACGACCGTATCGCCTTGCAGGTGTTGGATGCCTTTATAGACAAACAGGCACTGCCGATGTTTCAGCGATCGCCATGTTCGCTTGTCTGCGCAAAACGCGGCATGTGCCGATCTCCATGCACAAGCGCTTGCACGCACTTGGCGTGGCTATGCACCCGGACTGCGCCACCTTATTGCGCGCAGGTCATTGACGCACCGACAGCGCATGCGTGCGACTTGATGCGTAGGCAACCAGCCAGGCGTATCGCTCGAAGCGAGCATGCGTCACCGGTCAACGCGAGACAGACCGGTGGCTTTCCAGCGTCAGGCTACGCTCACCCGCCGTGCGTGCCCAAGGTGCGTGCACCGGTGAGTATCATGCGCAGCATCTGCGAGATCTGCTCGATCAGTTCGGGGTCTTTTTCCGGCGGCGAGTCCATCGCCACCGCGCCCATCGCAAACACCAGCCGGGTGATCGCCTTGGACACCAGCGCCGGCGCATGCAGCTTGGCATTGTCGGCGGCGGCCAGGCGGATCAGGTCCACCCGCAACTCGTCTTCGAAATAGCTGAGCTCACGCTCCACCGCCTGCTTGAACGCATCCGAGCCCACCGCACCTTCGCGCAGCAGCACGTGCAGCAACTTGTCGTCGGCGCGCAGCTGTTCCATGAAGGCTTCGACCGATACCCGGATGACGCTGCGGTCGGTGGAGGTGGCGCGCTGACGGGCCTGGCCGATGATGGTGCGCAACGAACGCCCGGCCAGATCGATCAGGGCCACCGCCAGTTCGTCCATGTCGCGGAACTGGCGATAGAAGCTGTTGGGCGCGATGCCGGCTTCGCGGGCCACTTCGCGCAGGCTCAGCGTGGACAGGCTGCGGTGTGGTCCGATCAGCGACAGTGCCGCGGCGATCAGATCCTCACGTGAAATCGCCGGCTTGCGTGACGGCGGCGCGTCGTTGGAAGGCAGGGCGATGGAGGTCATGAGGCGGTAGCCGGGCGTGGGCCTGAATCATAGCTCCTCTGATCGATATACAACTGTATACACGGCTGTGCATGCATGCGTATAGTGCAATCCATGAACCTGGCATCCGACCCCAAGTCCAAGTCCCCGTTGCCGACGCGCCTGGCGCGTCGGCTGGTGTCGCCGCAGTTGTTCGATTTCTGGGCAACCCGGCTCAACCCCTTGTGGACCCTGGAACGGCCAATGGCCCGCCTGGTCGCGCGCACGCCGGCCAGCCGCGACGCGGTGACCCTGGTGCTGCGGCCCAACGGCCACTGGCAGGGGCTGCAGGCCGGCCAGCACGTGAGCCTGGGCGTGGAGATCGACGGCCGCCGCCTGCTGCGCAGCTACAGCCCGACCGTGCTAGCCGATGGCCGCCTGGCGATCACCGTCAAGGCGATCGAGGGCGGGCTGGTCAGCCGCTACCTGGCCGGCGATGCGCCGATCGGGACGGTGGTGTCGCTGGATCCGGCCTTCGGCGACATGCTGCTGCCGGCCGCCCCGACGCCGCTGTTGCTGCTGGCGGCCGGCTCGGGCATCACCCCGATGCGCGCGCTGCTGCAGGCCGCCGCGCAGGCCGGCATGCCGATGGACGTGGACCTGCTGTACTGGGTGCGCCAGCGCGACGAAGCCTGCTTCGTCGAGGAATTCGAGGCGATGGCCGCCGCACATCCGCGCCTGCGCGTGCGCCTGCTGACCACCCGCGAAGGCGCCACGCCGGCTGCGCGCATCGATGGCTACCCGCTGGAGCAGGTCGCCGATCTTTCCAGCCGCCACGTCATGGTCTGCGGCCCGGGCGGCTTCGTGCAGGCAGCGCGCGCGCGCCTGCAGGGCCGCGTGGCCGCGTTCCAGGCCGAAGCCTTCAGCGTGCCGGTGCTGGACGACGGCGAAGCCGGTGAGGTGCAGGTCCAGCTGTCACGCAGCGGCCGTACGCTGACCCTGCCGCGCGGCCAGTCGCTGCTGGAGGGGCTGGAAGCGCAAGGCCTGCGGCCGAAGCACGGTTGCCGCATGGGCATCTGCAACAGCTGCGCCTGCGCGCGCCAGGCCGGCACCACGCGTCACCTGTTGACCGGTGAGCGCAGCAACGAACCCACCGCACAGGTCCGCCTGTGCATCAGTGCCCCGAGCACTGACCTGATCCTGGATCTGTAAGGAATCCTCATGAGCCGAGTCCACAACCGCGCCCTGTCCGCTGCCGAACTGCAGTCCTTCGGCGACGAGCTCGATGCCATCCGCGCCCGCGTGCAGGCCCAGGTCGGTGCCGCCGATGCGCGTTACATCCGCCGCATCGTGGCCGCGGTGCGCTGGACCGGCGTGGCCGGACGCGCGCTGCTGTTCCTGGGTGCGTTCGTGCACAGCGTGCTGATCCCGGCGTGGATCGCCGGTGTGGTGCTGCTGACGCTGTCCAAGATCCTGGAGAACATGGAGCTGGGCCACAACGTCATGCACGGCCAGTACGACTGGATGGGTGACCCGCAGCTCAACGGCAACACCTACGAGTGGGACATCGTTGCCACCGGCGACAACTGGCGCAAGACGCACAACTTCAAGCACCACACCTACACCAATGTGCGCGGCATGGACGACGACATCGGCTACGGGCTGCTGCGCATCTTCCCCGAGCAGCGCTGGCGCCCGTTCTACCTGCTGCAGCCGTTCATTGCGGTGGTGTTCGCGTTGCTGTTCGAATGGGGCGTGGCGATCCAGGACCTGCGCCTGGGCCGCTGGTTCGCCGGCAAGATGAAGGCGGCCGAGTTGCGCGCCTCGTTCCTGCCCGTCGGCCGCAAGATCGGCCGCCAGATGCTCAAGGACTACATCGTGTTCCCGGCGCTGGCCGGCCCGTTCTTCCTGACCGTGCTGCTGGGCAACCTGGCCGCCAACGTGCTGCGCAGCATCTGGACCTTCGTGATCATCTTCTGCGGTCACTTCACCGCCGATGCGGAAGTGTTCCCGAAGGAGTCGATCCGTAACGAGTCGCGCGGTCACTGGTATCTGCGTCAGCTGCGGGGATCTTCGAACCTCACCGGCGGCAAGCTGATGAACGTGCTGTCGGGCAATCTGAGCCACCAGATCGAGCACCACTTCTACCCGGACCTGCCGGCCAACCGTTACGCGCAGATTGCGGTCGAGGTGAAGCAGATCTGTGCGCGCTACGGCCAGCACTACAACACCGGCTCGCTGCCGCGTCAGTTCGGCCAGGTGATGTGGCGGATCGTGCGGCATGCGTTCCCGAGCCGGCCCAGGCCGGTACGTCGCCAACGCGAAGACGCCCTGCAAGGCGCCTGATCGAAAGGGCCGCCATTGGCGGCCCTTTTTCTTGTCGGGCCAGTCAGTCCGGCCTGGCGGCCACACGAGCGTGCGCCTGGTCGGCGTGCGACCTCGTTGCTTTCGGCACAGGCGAACCGTCTTGGCCGCGAATCGAGCAGGCCGTGCGTGCCTCCCGCTGATTGCCGTGCCTTGATCGCCGTGCCCGGTTGGTCGACGACTCGCCGTCACCGCTCCACGTCGGTGTTGACGCCGTAGCGGCGCTGGTCAGTGCGCGCCGCCGCGCATCAGCGCGTGGTAGGCGATGAAGCCGGTGGCCGGCAGCGCGCGCGAGAACAGCCAGCCCTGCGCCAGGTCCACGCCGTGCGCACGCAGATAGTCCAGCTGCTCCTGCCGTTCCACGCCTTCGGCGATGGTGCGCAGCTGCAGCGTCTTGGCCATGTCGATGATGTGCGAGGTCACCGCGCTGGTGGCCGAGTGGGTGCCGATGGTGTCCACGAAGGACTTGTCGATCTTCAGCGCATCCAGCGGCAAGCCTTGCAGGTACTGCAGGCTCGAATAACCGGTGCCGAAGTCGTCGATCGACACCGTGTGGCCGGCACCGCGCAGGTGGGTGATGGTGGTGCGCGCCGCTTCGATGTCCATCAGGCTGCGTTCGGTCGCCTCCACCCACAACTGTCCGCTGTCCACGTTGGTGCCATGCAGCGCCCGGGCCAGCACGGTCTGCACACGGCCGCTCTTGATGTCGTCGGCGGAGACATTGATGGCCACGTGCAGGGAAGGGTCGGTCGCCAGGGTCGGGCCGAGGTCGCGGATGACTTCGGCCACCACCAGATCGGTGATCGGCAGGATCAGGCCGCTCTCTTCGGCCAGCGGGATGAAGGCATCGGGCGGGATCAACACGCCATCGGGTTGCTGCCAGCGCACCAGCGCCTCGGCACCGACGCAGGCGCCGGTGTCGAGCGCGATGATCGGCTGGTAGTGCACGACGAACTCGTTGCGCTGCACGGCGATTTCCAGCCGCGCCAGCGGCGACAACCGCCGCCGCGAGACCCAGATCACCAGGCTGACCAACAGCAGCGCCAGCGCGATGCCGACCGGTACCACCTGCAGCCGTGCGGCCGCCAGTGGCCCGCGCAGATACGCCACCGGCTCGGTGACGACCGCGGCCCAGTCGCCGCGGCGGTCGCGGCCGGACAATGCCTGGGCGTCCGGCCCGGTGCCGGATGCAGCGGTCGGCAGCGCGATCAGCAGCTGCTCGGCGGCGGTGCCGGTGCTGCTCAGTATCTGGCCGTCCGGCGTGCCAATCGCCAATTGCAGGCCGGGCGGCAGATTGATGTCGGTCAGCGTGGTCGGATTGATCAGCACGTTGTAGTCCCGCAACTGCAAGGCCATCAGCGGGTGGTGCGGATTGGCCAGCGGGCGCAACCGCGTGGTGACTGCGATGCCGCGCTTGACCACGAAGTCGGCAGCGGTGTGCGCCACGACCTCCGGCGATGGGCCCCACGAGGTGCATCGCAGCCGGCCCTGCTGGAGGTAGCCCAGTTCGACGATGTAATGACTGGCCAGCACCAGCGCGCGCATCTGCGCCAGATGCGGTTGGGAACACGGCTGCAGCGGCGATGCGCCCATGCTCAAGAGCGCACCATGTGCCTCGTCAAAGGCGGTTTCGGTGCGCCGGATCGACAATGCCGCGAGTTGCGCGAGCTTGCCTTCCTCGCGGTCCAGCGCCAGCCGCCATGCCAGGTAGTAGGACAGGCTGATCGGAAGCGTTGCGCACAGCAGCACCAGCAACACGGTCACACTGATGATGCGTTGACGCTTCACCTCACCACCCACATCTGCGGGGAGGCGTGCTCACGCACGACAGCCCGCGCAGGGCAGCGCTGACATGCATCGCCCCACGAACGGCGCGGCGTAGTTGCGCCGCACGCGGGCATGCCGCGGCAAGACGGTGGAGAGAGTGACGGTGGACTGATGAGGCTGCACGTCGCGAATGTACGACAGACGCGTGGGTTGCGCGCGTCCGCGGGGCGAAGCGGATGTGATTTTCTGCAAATGATGGTGCCGGGCGCTGTGGCAATCGGCCTCGTCAATGGATTCACGCGCCTGCACCAGACGGCGCGCTAGGGTCGGGTCGTCTGTGCTCCCGCGTGGGAGCCGCGGCGCCATCCGGCTCCGTGCAGGCACTCTCCCTGGAGGAATCACCATGACAACGCAGAAAGAACGCGTCGGCGGCACCGATGCAGTGCCGATCTTCAAGATGCAGGAAACCACCCGCGATGGCGAGCTGACCAAGTACGTGGTCGGCGACACCGGTGTTGCCTTCGACAGCCTGGAAGGCGCGCAGGCTGCGGCCAAGGATCTGGGCACGCTCAACGGTTGAGTCGGGCTGCAGTCCAGTCTGCGCAGTCGTTCAACGCCGGAGCGTCGGAGGCGGGCATAGGTCCGAGGGCGCGTGCCCTCACTGCTTGCAGGACAGGTCGTCCATCCTTAGGGGGCCTTGGCGGCACGTTCTGGCGACCGGGCAGACTGCGATGTCAGCTGTGCGCAGCACTCAGGGAAGTGGCTGCTCGGTCAGTCGCCCGGTATGCGGGGTGTGGATCAACGGGGCCAGGTCGAAGCCCTGCTCGCGCGCATGCGCCAGATAGGCCTGGGTGATGTTTTCGTCCAGCTGCGGCAGCCTTGCCAGCAGCCACAGGTACTTGCGGTCGGGACCGCCGACCAGCGCGGCGGTGTAGTCCGCATCGATGCGCATCACCCAGTAATCGCCTTTGGTGAACGGAATCCAGCGCAGGCCTTCGGGCAGGAAGGTGACTTCCAGCCGCGCGTTGCTGTCGTCGATGGCGCGCGCCTCGCCGACGGCCTCTTCCAGCTCGCCTTCGGCGGTCAGGCAGCGGTTCTGCACCCGCACCGTGCCATCGTCCTGCAGCGAGTAGTGCGCCGATACATCGGTGCAATCGGAATCCTCGAAGCGAATCGGTAGCCGTGCGATCTCGTACCAGGTGCCCAGATAGCGATTCAGATCCAGGGACGGGACGGTGACTAGGTCGGGATGTCGGCTCATGGCGGCCTCTGCGCAGTGGTGTGGCGGACGTTGTACGTGCATTGCCATGAAATGGATGTTGCGACGCCGGAGAGAGCGGGTGGACGTATGGGGCCAATGCCGTGCCGCCAGAGAAAGGCGCGTGCACGCTCATTGCAGGCGCACAGGCAGCAAGCGACGGCGCGATGAAGCGGTCGACCGTCCTGCCCTGCTGAAGTGCTTAGCGCCCTAACCAACGGCGTGGAATGGGGTGCGGTGGGCGGTCGGTCGCCTCGACGCACCCGGGTCGGCGCACTACGCCGCGCTCGCCGTCTCCACCGCACGATCCAGTTTGCGGTAGCCGATGGCCTCGGTCAGATGCCGGGTGGCAATGGCTGCACTGTCGTCGAGATCGGCGATGGTGCGAGCCACGCGCAGGATGCGATGCATCGAGCGCGCGGAGAGCTGCAGGTGTTCGATGGCGCGTTCCAGCAGCACCTGATCGTCGCCCTGCAGGCGGCAGTGATGATCGGTCTGTGCCTGATCCAGTTGTGCGTTGGGTGCGCCGGCACGGGCGAGTTGCCGTTCGCGTGCGACGACCACGCGTGTACGCACGCTGGCGCTGTCTTCGCCGGGATTGCCGCTGCGCAAGGCATGCGGTGGCAGTCGCGGCACGTCGACATGCAGATCGATCCGGTCCAGCAAGGGACCGGAGATGCGGCTGCGGTAGCGGCGGATGCTGTCGCTGCTGCAGCGGCACCGCCCGCTGCCGTCGCCGGCCCATCCGCACGGACACGGGTTCATGGCAGCAACCAGTTGGAACCGCGCCGGGAAATCCACGCTGCGCGCTGCGCGCGAAATCGTCACCAGCCCCGACTCCAGGGGCTCGCGCAACACTTCCAGCGTCTGCCGCTGCCACTCCGGGAGCTCGTCCAGAAACAGCACGCCGTGGTGGGCCAGCGAGATCTCGCCGGGACGCGGATGGGTGCCACCACCGACCAACGCGACCGCGCTGGCGGTGTGGTGCGGGGCCCGGTAAGGCCGCTGCCGCCAGCGCGCAAGATCCAGCCCGCGGCCGCTGACCGAGGTGATGGCAGCGGTTTCCAGTGCCTCGGCTTCGCTGGATTCGGGCAACAGGCTGGGCAGGCGCGAGGCGAGCAGGGTCTTGCCGCAGCCGGGGCTGCCGACCAGCAGCAGATGATGGCCGCCGGCGGCGGCGATCTCCAGCGCGCGACGCGCATGCGGCTGGCCGCGCACATCGGCCATGTCGGGCAGGGCACGCGCGCCGAGCGCCGGCACCGCCACCTCGGCGGCCGGTGCCCGTTGGCTGCCGTTGAGCGCGGCGCAGACTTCCAGCAGCGTGCGCGCGGTGAAGGCTTCGACGTGCCCGGCGATGGCCGCTTCGGCGCCGTTGGCCAGCGGCACGATCAGCCGTCTGCCGACCTGCGCGGCAGCCAGGGCGGCCGGCAGTACGCCATCGACGCCACGTAATTCGCCGGTCAGCGCGAGCTCGCCGAGAAATTCGTAATCGGCCAGGGTTTGGCGATCGATCTGGCCGCTGGCGGCCAGGATGCCGAGGGCGATCGGCAGGTCGAAGCGGCCGCCTTCCTTCGGCAAGTCGGCCGGGGCCAGGTTGATGGTGATGCGCCGGGCGGGAAATTCGAATTGTGCGCACAGCAGCGCCGCACGCACGCGTTCGCGCGATTCGCGTACCGCAGCCTCGGGCAGGCCCACGATCTGGGTGGAGGGAAGCCCGCCGGACAGATGCACTTCCACCCGAACCTCAGGTGCATGCACCCCCACGCGGGCGCGGCTGTGCACCAGCGCCAGACTCATGGTGGAAGGCCCTGGTCAGGGAGCGCTGGGTGGCGTTGCGGGCGCGCGGGCTTCCAGCGCGGCCACGGCCTGTTCCAGCGCGTCGAGTTTCTCGCGCGTGCGCAGCAGCACCGCGCGCTGCACGTCGAACTCTTCGCGGGTGACCAGGTCCAGCTTGCCCAGGCCGGCCTGCAGTGCGCCCTTGAAGGTGCCTTGCAGTTCTTCGCGCGATTGGCGCAGACCCGGCGGCACCAGGTCGCTGAGGCGGCGGGCGAGCTCGTCGAGCTGGTTGAAATCGATCATGGGTGTTCTCCGCAGGTCCGTAGGAAGCCTAGTGCAGGCCGGGACACGCGGAACATCGGCAAGGCAGTCGGCAGGCGGTAAGGATAGTCCCATTCGGCTGTCGGCCGCGGTGACGGCGGTACGCCATGGGGTGAGTGTTATGGCCGTCCACGGTATGCTGCGCGCCCCGTCATGCCCTTGGTACTGCACCGATGAAAATGATCATGGCCATCGTCAAACCGTTCAAGCTCGACGATGTGCGCGAAGCGCTCGCCGGCTGCGGGGTGGCGGGCATCACGGTGACCGAGGTCAAGGGGTTCGGGCGCCAGAAGGGGCACACCGAGCTGTATCGCGGCGCCGAGTACGTGGTCGATTTCCTGCCCAAGGTGAAGATCGAAGTGGCGGTGACCGACGACCAGGCCGAGCGCGTGGTTGAGGCCATCGTGACCGCGGCCGGGACCGGCAAGATCGGCGACGGCAAGGTGTTCGTCTACGACCTGGGCAGCGTGGTGCGGATCCGCACCGGCGAGCTGGATAGCGACGCGCTGTAAGCGCGTCGGCAGGCATTCATACCATTTCAATACCGAAGGCCGGGCCAGGCACCCGAGGCCGGCATCGGCAGCAGGCGCATGCGTGTGACCTGGCGTCAGGCTCGTTGAAGGTGACGACCGTCCCGAGATCGGCCCCGCTTGTCGCCACGCGAGGACTTGCCTACTCTAGGGCCTAATACCATTTCAATACCGGAGTTCGGGGATGAAGCGACGCGCTGGAACGTCGGGCTTGCGCCCGCTCTCGCTGTGGCTGGCAGCAGGCCTGGCAGCGGCGGCAGTCCCCGCACTGGCGCAGCCGGTCACCCAGCCGGCGATCTTCCCCACGCCGGTCGCGATCACGCTGGACGGCGGCACGGTCACGCTGGGTCGGTCGGTGGTGCTGGTGGTGGCACCGGGCGCAGATCCGGAGGCGGTCGCGTTGGTGCGCCGCATCCTCGGCACGGCCGGCGTCACCAAGATCGCCACTGCGGCGCGTCTGCCGGCCACGCTCGACCGCCCGCATATCGTGCTCGGCACCGGTGAGGCGGCAGTGGTGCGCGATGCGCTGACGCGCAGCAAGGCGGTGCAGGACACCCACACGGAGGGCTATACGCTGGCCAGTGTCACGCTCGGCACCGGCAGCCTGATCACGCTGGCCGGCCACGACAACGATGGCCTGTTCCATGCGGCGCAGACGCTGCGCCAGCTGGTCGAGCGCCCGGCCATTGCGGCCCTGGCGATCCAGGATCATCCTGCGATGCCGATCCGCGGCACCATCGAAGGCTTCTACGGCGCGCCATGGTCGATGGCCGACCGCAGCAAGCACATCGAATTTCTCGCCCGCAGCAAGGCCAATACCTTCATCTACAGCCCCAAGGACGACCCGTATGCGCGCGACCGCTGGCGCGAGGCGTATCCGGCCGCGACGCTAAAGGCGCTCGGCAAGCTGGCGGCCACCGCCAAGCGCAATCACGTCGACTTCGTCTATGCGATCTCGCCGGGGCCGACGGTGTGCTTCTCCGATCCGGCCGATGCCAAGGCACTGCTGCGCAAGTTCGATGCCTTCCGCGCGCTGGGCGTGCGTAGCTTCTACGTGGCGCTGGACGATATCGAATACACCAAGTGGAACTGCGAGCGCGACAAGACCACCTTCGGCGCGTCTGGCGCGCAGGCGGCCGGCATCGCGCAGTCGTACCTGCTCAATCTGGTGCAGGCCGACCTGGTGGCCCGCCACGATGCGTCTTCGGAACTGATCATGGTGCCGACCGAGTATTACGACGCCAAGGAAAGCCCGTACAAGGAAGCGCTGCGCAAGCACCTGGACCCGAAGATCGTGGTGCAGTGGACCGGCACCGACGTGGTGCCGCCGGCCATTTCCATTCCCGATGCACGCGCGGCCACCAAGGCATTCGGCCGCAAGACGCTGCTGTGGGACAACTACCCGGTAAACGATTTCGAAACCTCGGCCGGGCGCCTGCTGATGGCCCCGTATGCGCGGCGCGAAGCCGGCCTGTCGGCGGAGTTGTCCGGCATCGTCTCCAACCCGATGAATCAGGAAGTGCCCAGCCGGGTCGCGGTGATGGGGCTGACCGCGTTCGCATGGAACGACACCGGCTACGACGCCCAGCGCACCTGGCACGCGGCCGCGCGCGACCTGGCCGGTGGCGACGCGCACGTGACCGCCGCGCTGCTGACCTTCTTCGATACCCAGCATCTGGCGCCAACCTTCGGCAGCCAGCCGTGGCAGGAACAGGCACCGCGCCTGAAGGCCGTGCTCGACCATGTACGCGAGACGATTGCGCTCGGCGATGCGGCGGCGCGCAGCCAGGCCATCGCCGAACTGGCGCGCACGGCGGACGCGTTCGCGGCTGCGCCGCAGATCATCCGTGCGGGCGTGGCCGACAAGGGCTTTGCGGAACAGTCGCGTCCCTGGCTGGAGGCGATGGACGGCTGGGGCCGCGCGCTGCAGCAGACCGCGGCCGGGCTGGATGCCGCCAATCGTGGTGACGCGCAGGCGTCCGTTGCGTTTGCCGATGCCAAGCGGATCGCGGCCGAAGCCGCAGCAATCGTCTCGATTCCCGGCGCCACGCGCTTCGGGGGCCCGGTCAAGATTGCCGATGGCGTGCTGGACCGCTTCATCGCCGACGCGCCGCGCTTGATCGCCTACAAGGCACCCGCCGGGTCGGCGGCAGTGGAGCACTGACGGTGCTGTTGGTGGCTGAGAGCCGCTGACACAGCGACTGTGCTCACCGGCAGGCGGTGCAGCCGCTGCCAGGTGCGGCGTGGACCACTCCTACACGCCGGTTCCCCGCGCGGTCCGCACCTCTCTGACGGATGCTCGTCAGGCGGCTCCGAGCTGTTTAAGCGCCGCGCTTGAGGCGGCGATAGAGCCGCTTCCAGCCGCCGCGAAGGGTGCCCACCCAGCGCGGTTCGGCGCTGCGTGCGGCCTCGTCGGCGGTCGGTGCGATCCCGGCCAGGCGCTGGCGCATCTTCTGGAAATTGGCCACGTCGCTGCGCTGCAGCTGGCGTGCCAGCGTGCCGCGCCGCAACCAGCGCGGGAAGCGCCAGGCCGAGGTGAAATCGATCAACACCGGCACCCCGGCACTGACCACCACGTTGGTGCCGTGCAGATCGTTATGGGTGATGCCGAACGCATGCAGGCGACGCAGTGCCTGCTGCAATTGTTGAAAGACTTCCTGGCCGACCACCGCACTGGCACTGAGAGTGTCGCCGGGGATGAACTCCATGCCCAGCGCCAGACCACCCAACGTGCCGAGCAGGGCCGGCGCATGCCGCCAACCGTGCAGGCGGGCCAGCATCTTCGCCTCGTGGCGCACCATCAGCCGCGCGACCGGCGCCAGCAGCGTGCGGCGGTAGCGGCTGTAGTCCTTGACCACCGCCAGCTGTCCATCCAGATGCGTGCGATAGACGTTGGGCTCGAGCAGCCGGGTGCCCTGCTTGAGCAACACCGGCGTGACGATTTGCAGGCTGGAGGTGTCCAGCGGCTGGTAATGCATGGCAAGTCTCCGGACCTTGTCGGCGCGGAGGAATCACGCGTCTGGCAGGTTCACGATGATCGCAAGGGATCGGTCCGGTGAATTTTAGAACTTGGAAGTATGGTAATTACATTTGTTTAACAAATGAAATGTTCCGGGAGTGGAACGGTCTGAAGAATCAACAGCTTGCCGCGTCATCTATGACTCATCCTGTCGCTATCCGGGCGCGCGCTGCATGCAGCAGGTGACTTGGCCCGCAGGGCGTGCCGTGGCCATCGGCATGGCGGGCTCCAACGTCGGTGACAGCTCTGGGTGCGGGCTGCGGTGTGGTTATCGGCCAGCGGGTCAGTGTGAGCGCTCCCAACACGAACGACCCGCATGCCGACGACATCACGATCAATCGTGCCGAAGTGCTGAGCTTCGGCGCCGGAGTCCGTTTTCGCGCCGGCGATAAAACCAGCGTGGTGCCCACAGCAAGGCGATGGCGACATCCGCCTTGTTGCCGTTGGGGCTGTCTGAAGCACTCAGCGATCCGGCGCCGTGCATTGCTGGCCGGATTTCTGATCGGCACCACGAAGGCACGGATGTGGTGTCATAAAGGACACGCTGCGGCGCAGGCGATCATGACGAGGAAGGTATGGAGGTCTTTACGCAATTCCTGGCCGACGAGCAGGACCCGGTGGCCGTGGGCAAGATCCTGCCCAAGGTAAACGAGTTGCTGACGCGGGACGAGCAGGTCGAGTACATCGCGGTGCAGAAGAAGATGGTGGTGAACCTGTCGCCGGCCGCGGTGGTGCTGACCACTCGCAGATTCATCGTGGTGCACCCCACGCTGTTCGGGATGACGTTTCGCGATGTCCCCTGGCGCGAGGTGCTCGACGTGCACATGAGCGAGCAGATGCTGGGAGCGACGATCATGTGCCGCACCACGCAGGGCGGCTACCTGTCCATCGACAGCCTGCCCAAGAAACAGGCCCGGCGGGTCTACGCCTATGCGCAGCAGGTGGAAGAATCGGCCTACGAAAAGCGCCAGCAGCTGGAGTTCGACAAGTTGCGCGCCTCGGCCGGTGGCGTGGTGGTGCATGCACCCGGCGCGCAGGGCGGCATGCCGTCTGCATCGCCGAGCACGGCAGCTGCCGCGGACGATCCGATACAGGTGCTGAGCAAGCTCAGGCAATTGCTGGATGCGGGGCTGGTTACCCAGGAGGAGTTCGACGCCAAGAAAACCGAGGTGCTGGCGCGGTTGTAGGCGCTCGGCACGGTACCTGGCCGCGGCCACGGCCAGGACCCACAAAAACGCCTGCGTCGATCGCCAGGCGGGCGCGGCCGTTGCCCGGAACCGGCAGGAACCACGCCTACCGTGGTTCCTGCTGCGCCGCGCGTACCTGCCGGCAGCGCGACGGGCTGACAGTTACGCTTACTCGCCCAGCGCCTTGGCCACGAACGGCGGTGCGACCAGCACGCCGGTATGCAGGTGCGCGGTGTAGTACAGCGTCTCGAAGCCCTTGGCCTGTGCGGCGTCCTGGCGGAAGGCGAAATCGGCGTTGGCCTGCTTGCTGGCCATGGTCACGCTCCACCAGCCGGTGGGGTAGCACGGCTGCGGGAACGGCAGCGTCTTGAACGACTGGAAGCCGGCCTTGCCCATTTCGGTGCGCATTTCCTTGATCAGCTCCAGCAGCGCCAGCGGCGATTCGGACTGCTGCACCAGGATGCCGTCGTCCTTCAGTGCCTTGAAGCAGCTCTCGTAGAAGGCCTTGTTGAACAGGCCTTCGGCCGGGCCGACCGGATCGGTGGAGTCGACGATCACGATGTCCACGCTGCCGGCCGGGCAGTTGGCCATGTAGGCCACGCCGTCGTCGAACAACAGCTCGGCGCGCGCGTCGTGGTTGGAGTCGCACAGCTCGGGGAAATACTTCTCCGACATGCGGGTGACCTGCTCGTCGATATCGCACTGGGTGGCGCTTTCCACGCCCGGGTGCTTGAGCACCTCGCGCAGTGTGCCGCAGTCGCCGCCGCCGATGATCACCACGCGCTTGGGCGCGGCGTGGGTGAACAGCGCCGGGTGGCTGATCATCTCGTGGTAGAAGAAATTATCGCGGCTGGTCAGCATCACCGCGCCGTCGATCAGCATCAGCTTGCCCCAGTCGGTGGTCTGGTAGATCTCGATCTTCTGGAACGGGGACTGCACCTCGTCCAGCTTGCCGCTGATGCGGAAGCCGATGGCCGAGCCGGTCGGCTGGAAGTGTTCGATGTACCAGTTGTCGTTGGCGCTCATGCAAAGTCCTAAAGATGGGGGCTGTTGCTTCTCCCGCCGGGAGAAGGTGGCGCGAAGCGCCGGATGAGGGGCGGGCGCCGCCGCGTGCAAGCAAGCTGCTGGCGGCCGTCCCGACCCCCTGCCAACCCCGCTCCGACCAGGAGCAGGGCGTGAAGTCGGCGCGGATTGTAACGGACCCTGCGCGTGCCAGGCGTTACACTTCACGCCCTTTTTGCCCCAGCCGAGTCAGCGAAATGAGCGATTGGTCCCTCGACCAAGCCCGCAAGACCTATTCGATCCCGCATTGGGCCGACGGGTATTTCGACGTGAACGATGCCGGACATGTAGTGGTCACGCCGACCAGCGACGGTCCGTCGGTGTCGTTGCCCGAGGTGGTGGACGCCGCGCGCGCGGCCGGCGCCAAGCTGCCGCTGCTGGTGCGTTTCCCCGACATCCTGGGCCAGCGCCTGGGCAAGCTGCAGGCGGCGTTCGCGCAGGCGCAGTCCGAATGGGATTACGCCGGCGGCTACACCGCGGTGTACCCGATCAAGGTCAACCAGCATCGCGGCGTGGCCGGCACCCTGGCCAGCCACCATGGTGACGGCTTCGGCCTGGAAGCGGGCAGCAAGCCGGAGCTGATGGCGGTGCTGGCGCTGTCGCGTCCGGGCGGGCTGATCGTCTGCAACGGCTACAAGGACCGCGAATACATCCGCCTGGCGCTGATCGGCCGCAAGCTCGGCCTGCAGACCTTCATCGTCATCGAAAAGCCCTCCGAGCTGAAGCTGGTGCTGGAAGAGGCGCGCGCGCTGGACGTCAAGCCGGGCCTGGGCGTGCGCATGCGCCTGGCCTCGCTGGGCGCGGGCAAGTGGCAGAACAGCGGCGGCGACAAGGCCAAGTTCGGGCTGTCGCCGCGTCAGGTGCTGGACCTGTGGAAGACGCTGCGCGACACCGAGTACGCCGACAGCCTGAACCTGCTGCATTTCCACATGGGCTCGCAGATCTCCAACGTGCGCGACATCGCCAACGGCATGCGCGAGGCCACGCGCTACTTCGTGGAGCTGTCGCGCCTGGGCGCCAGGATCAGCCACGTGGACGTCGGCGGTGGTCTGGGTATCGACTACGAAGGCACGCGCTCGCGCAGCTATTGCTCGATCAACTACGGCCTGCATTCCTACGCCAGCAACATCGTGCAGCCGTTGGCCAGCGCCTGCGAAGAGCACGGCCTGGCCCCGCCGCGCATCGTCACCGAATGCGGCCGCGCCATGACCGCCCACCACGCGGTGCTGATCGCCAACGTGTCCGAAGTGGAGCAGGCGCCGGAAGGCCGCGTGCCCGACGCGCACGACGACGAACCGGCGGCGATCCGCCACCTGCGCGAGATCCACGACGAGCTCGATGTGCGCCCGGCGGTGGAACTGTTCCAGGAGGCGCAGCATTTCCACGCCGAAGGCTTGAGTGCGTATGCACTGGGCCAGATCGACCTGACCCACCGCGCGCGCATCGACGACCTGTTCTATGCGATCGCGCACGGCGTGCGTGCACGCCTGAGCTTCGACGAAAAGAGCCATCGCCCGGTGCTGGACGAACTCAACGAGCGGCTGGTGGACAAGTACTTCGTCAACTTCAGCGTGTTCGAGTCGATCCCGGATGTGTGGGCGATCGATCAGGTGTTTCCGATCGTGCCGATCGAGCGCCTGAACGAAGCACCGCAGCGGCGCGGCATCATTGCCGACATGACCTGCGATTCCGACGGGATGGTCAAGACCTATGTCGAGAACGAAAGCCTGGACAGCTCGATGCCGCTGCACACGTTGAATGCAGGCGAGAGCTATCGCATCGGCTTTTTCCTGGTGGGCGCCTACCAGGAAATCCTCGGCGACATCCATAACCTGTTCGGCGATACCGATGCGGTGGAAGTGGCCGTGGATGGCGACGGCTATCGCATCGCGCAGCAGCGCCGTGGCGATACCACCGATGTGATGCTGGACTACGTGGGGTATCAGCTGGACACGCTGCGTGCGACCTATGCCGAGCGCATCGCCGCCGCGCAGCTATCGCCCGAGCGCGCGCAGGAACTGAGCGATGCACTGGAAGCAGGGTTGACCGGTTACACCTATCTGTCCGACGAACCGTTGGGCTGATGCACTGCGCGCTGCGGCCGATGCCGTGGCGCGCCGTTTTGTTGTCACTCCGCGCGCAATGCATGGGAGAGGTGGTCCGCAGCGCAGCGATGCGGCCGGCATGTGACGTGCCTCAGATGTTGACCTGCGCCATCGCCGGACGCCGTGGTTTCTGCGCGCCTTGGCGATGCCGGTGACGTGCCGTCCATCGACGGCCTGCGAGACCCCATGCCATCTGCTCTAGCCAGGAGCTGGCCACGCATCCCACGGCTGTGCATGCGTGGCCGACGCGGCGTGGCAATGACAGTCAGATAACCCTCGCGTGACGCTGCGGTTGCAATCGGCATTCAAAAAAGTGCGGTGCCTTGCGCAGTGGTTGTGCCCGCAGTGCACTGATGTCAATGCCGTTGCATGCAGTGGTCTTGGTGCGCGCGGTTCCGGGCATGTTGCGAAACAGGCCAAATTCCCGGCAAAGAACGCCTTGGCCACCTTGCCGGGTGATGCATGGCAGTCTGGTCCGCAGCGCGCGGCGTGTGGGAAACGCCATCTGTGGACGTACGCATCTGGAACACTAATTGAAATCACACTTCAGCACATGATTTTTGCAGGCGACGCGGATTTCGTGATTTTTGCACGGTTTATCGCGTTGGCTAATTGTTAGTGTTTGTTTAACTTGTCGGGAAACAAGTGCTTTAAAGAAAGCCGGTGCACGTCGTTGTCTCGACGCTGCACGTCGCTTCGTGGTGCGTTCCCATTGTGCGTTTCCATCGTGTATCGCCGGCCTGCGCCGGCGGTCGTCGGTGTCTCTTACCTCACGTTTTCAAGGCCATGTGCTGATCCGGCGTCCCAGTGACCGCGTTGCGGGCATGGCGCACCGGGCGACTGCGCGCCATACAAGAAGGATGCACGCCATGCACGCTGACGCCTCTCCCGTGTTTCCCCTGACCAAAGCGCAACGCGGCCTGTGGGTCGCCAACAAGTTGCACACCGACAACACCTTGATGTTGTCCGAAGCCCTGGAAATGGTCGGTCCGCTCGATCCGCAGCTGCTGATCCGCGCCAGCATGCAGCTGACGCGCGAATTCGACACGCTGCGGCTCTGCATCGTCGAGCACGACGGCGTGCCGCATCAGGTGGTCCTGCCCGACTACACCGCCGCGATTCCGTACTTCGACGTCAGCGAAGATCCGTCCCCGCGCACTGCGGCCGAGCACTGGGTCGATGAAGAAATCCGCAAGCCGGAAGACCTGCAGAACGGGCCGTTATGGCATTGCGCAGTATTCCGCCTGGGCGAGGATCACCACATGTGGGTGCAATGCGTCAGTCATCTGGTGATGGATGGCTATTGCGCCTCGATCATGATGCAGCGCATGGCGGTGCTGTATAACGCCTACGCAGAAGGCATCGAGCCGGCGCCTGCGCAATACGGCAGCGCGCTGTCGCTGATCGAACTCGAGCAGCAGTATCGCGACTCCGATCGCTTTCAGCGCGACCGCAGCTACTGGATGCAGCAGCTGGCCGATCTGCCGCCGCCGGCAACCCTGGCACGTCCGGGCAGCCAGCTGTCGACCGGGCTGTTGCGTGGCACCGGGCAGTTCTCGCCGCAGCAGGTGGCGCGGCTGCGTGCGCTGGGCAAGGACTATGGCGCCAGCCTGCCGCAGATGCTGATTTCGCTGATCGCCGCCTATTACTACCGCTGCACCGGCACCGAGGATCTGGTGCTGGCCATGCCGGTGACCGGCCGCATCAATGCGCGTTACCGGCAGACCGCAGGCCTGGTAGCCAATGTGATTTCGCTGCGCCTGAAAATGGATCCGCAGCAGCCGGTGCATGCCCTGTTCGCGCAGGTGTCCTCGGTGGTCAGGCATGCGCTGCGCCACCAGCAATACCGCTTCGAGGATGTGCGCCGCGATCTGGGCATGTTCGGGATCGACCAGAAGTTCGCACGCCTGGCGGTGAACATCGAAGCCTTCGACTACGCACTGCGCTTTGGCCAGGCCCATGCGATGCCGCATAACCTCTCCAACGGCCCGGCCGATGATCTGACCATCTTCTGCTACGAGCGCGGCGACGGTGCCGCGTTGCGCTTCGATCTGGATGCCAATCCGGCGTTGTACGACAGCGACGAACTGGCCGACCATTGCCGCCGCCTGACCCATCTGGCCGATGCGGTATTGGCCGACCCGGAGTGCGCGCTGGGCCAGATCGATGTGCTGGGCGATGCGGAACGCCACCGCCTGTTGCACACCTGGAACGCCACCGCCGCGGCGTTGCCGGAACCTGCCACGTTGCTGCACGGCATGCTGCAGCGCGCCGAGCTGATGCCGGCAGCGGTGGTGGTGGAATACGACAACCGCACCCTGGATTACGCCACGCTGTGCGAACTGGCCTCGCGCATCGCCGCGCAATGGGTGGCCGATGGCGTCCGCCCCGGCGATGTGGTCGCCATCGCGTTGCCGCGCAGCGAGCACTTGCTGGTGGCCCTGCTGGCGGTGATGTGGAGCGGGGCGGCGTATCTGCCGCTGGACCCGGAAAGCCCGGCCGCGCGCAACCGGCAGATGCTCAACGATTCCGGCGCCATCGCGCTGGTCTGCGAGCCGGCGTTGTGCGAGCGCTATCTGCTCGGTGGCATGGTCTGGCTGGATCCGCGCCCGGCGGTGTTGCCGGCGGCGATCGCGCCGCTGGCCACGCCGGACGGGACTGCCTACCTGCTGTACACCTCCGGCTCGACCGGCGCGCCCAAGGGTGTGGAAATCAGCCATCGCAATCTGTTCAATTTCCTGCACGCGATGGAGCATGAGCTGGCATTGCGCCCACGCGACCGCGTGCTGGCAGTCACCACCATCACCTTCGATATCGCCGGGCTGGAGCTGTATCTGCCGTTGCTGGTGGGCGCGCGCGTGGTCATCGCACCGGCCGGCATCACCCATGATCCGCGCAGCCTGTCGCGGCTGATCGCGCACGCGCAGATCAGCGTGGTGCAGGCGACCCCATCGCTGTGGCGCATCCTGCTGGCCAACCAGGATCTGGCGCTGGACCGTATCCACGCTCTGGTCGGTGGTGAAGCCCTGGTGCCGGAACTGGCGACCCAGCTGCTGAGCCGGGTCGGGCGCCTGACCCAGCTGTACGGGCCGACCGAAACCACGATCTGGTCGACCATCATGCCGTTGCAGCTGACCGACGCCGCCGCTCCGCCGATCGGCCGGCCGCTGCTCAATACGCGTGTCTATGTGCTCGATGCGCAGCGGCAACCGCTGCCGACCGGTGCGATTGGCGAGTTGTACATCGGCGGTGCGGGCGTGGCCAAGGGCTATCGCGGCAAGCGCCAGCTGACCAGCGAGCGGTTCGTGCGCGACCCGTTCGCCAACGACGGCAGCAACATGTACCGCACCGGCGACCGCGTGCGTCAGCGCCGCGACGGCATGCTGGAATTCATCGGCCGCGCCGACGCGCAACTGAAGATCCGCGGCCATCGCGTGGAGCCGGCCGAGATCGAAAACGCCTTGCTGCTGCATTCGCAGGTGGCGCAGGCGGTGGTGGTCGGTCATCGCGATGGCGACCACGATGCGCTGCAGTTGCTGGCGTATGTGGTGGGCAAGCAGGGCGCAACGCCATCGCCCGAGCTGCTGCGTGCGCATCTGCAGCAGCGCCTGCCGGCGTCGATGATTCCCACCTTGTGGATGCCGTTGCAGACATTGCCGCTGACACCCAATGGCAAGCTGGATCGCCGCGCCTTGCCGTCGCCGGGTGCGCTGCCGCAGCGCGCGCATGTGGCGCCGCGCGATGCGCTCGAACACCAGCTGGCGGCGATGCTGCAGGACGTGCTGGGGATCGAGGCGGTGGGTGTGGAAGACAACTTCTTCGAGCTCGGCGGCGACTCGCTGCGCGCGGCGGAAATGGCCGCACGCTTCCCGCAGGCGTTCGGTGTCGAACTGCCGTTGGGCAGCCTGTTCCATGCACCGACCATCGCCGGCCTGGCCGAGGTGATCAAGCGCAACGTGCAGACCCCGAACGACCCGCTCGGCGTGCTGTTGCCGCTGCGTGCCGGCACCCCGGGCACGACGCCGCTGTTCTGCATTCATCCGGTGGTCGGCCTGGGCTGGTCGTATCTCACCTTGCTCGGCCAGCTCGATCCGCAGTGGCCGGTATATGCCCTGCAGTCGCCGGGCTTGAGCGACCCGCAGCATCGCCCGGAAAGCATCGAGGCGATTGCACGCGACTATCTGGCGCGGCTGCGCACGGTGCAGCCGCAGGGGCCGTACCGGTTGATTGGCTGGTCGCTGGGCGGCTTGATCGCCCATGCCATCACCGCCGAACTGCATGCGCTGGGCGAAGAAGTCGAACTGCTGGCGATGCTCGACAGCTACCCGCACCTGGAGCAGGCCGCGTCGCTGCCGGAATCGGAAAACGTGCGTGCATCGGTGCATGCGCTGGGCCTGCATCTGGCCCATGGTCAGCCGATGCCGACCACGGTGGCCGAACTGGCCAGCCTGCTGTGCGATCACTACGGGTTGAACGACCTGCCCGCGGTGCGCCAGCTGCTCGAACAACGTCCCACATTGCTGGACGACATGGGCGGCATGACCCAGCACCACCTGCAGCTGGCGCGGCGCCATCGCCCCAAGCCGCTGGACCAGGATGTGGTGTTCGTCGAAGCCAGCGTGCGCATGAGCTCCGGCGGCGACGATACGGTGTGGGTGGATTACCGGCCGCAGGCCTGGCGCCCGTACGTACGCAACCTGCACCTGCATGCGCTCGACAGCGACCACCATTCGATGCTGTCGCCCACGCATTCGGCCACGCTCAGTGCATTGCTGCACGCGGCCACTGCGAAAGCCGTACAACGCGATGGCCGCATCGCCACCGCCAGCGACGGGGTGGCCGAATATGCCTGAGTCTTCCTTCAACGCGGGACGCCGCCCGGTGCTGATCGCCACCCTGGGCACGCATGGCGATGTGCGCCCGATCATCGCGCTGGGGCGTGGCTTGCAGGAGCGCGGTTACCCGGTGCGGGTGCTGACCAGCGCCAACTTTGAATCGCTGATCCGTGCCAACGGGCTGGAGTTCTTCCCGCTCAGCGGCGACCACCAGAAGCTGTTGCAGGGCCATCCGGATGTCGCCGAGATGCGCGGTGGCTGGCGCGGCATCTGGGGCACCTTGCGCGCCCAGCTGCTGGAGTGGGCACGCGACTGGGCCGCGCAGGGCCGCGCGGCCTGTGCCGATGCCGGCCTGATTCTCGGCGTCGGCAGCGCGAGCCTGCTGGCGCACAGCCTGGGCCAGGCCTACGGGCTGCCGGTGGTGCTCACGCAATTGCAGCCGCTGACCGCCTCGCGCCACGTGCCGTTGATGGTGATGCCCACCGTGCGTCTGCCCGGGCTGGTGAGTGTGGCGCTGCATCATGCGGTGCGCTTTGCCGGCTGGCAGCTGATGCGCCCGGCGCTCAACGGCATCGTGCGCCCGGCATTGGGGTTGCCGGCGTATCCGTGGAGCGGTCCCGATCGCAGTGCGCAGCGCGTGGTGTATGGCTACAGCGAGCATCTGTGCCCACGTCCGCCGGACTGGCCGGATCGGGCCCAGGTCAGCGGTTTCTGGCAGTTGCCGCAGCCGCAGTGGCAGCCGCCGGCCGCGCTGGAGGCATTTTTGCAGGCGGGCCCGCCGCCGCTGTACATCGGTTTCGGCAGCATGATCAGCAGCGATGCGGCGCAGCTCACCGCCACCGTCAAGGCGGCGGTGCGTCTGACCGGTCAGCGCGCGCTGCTGGCCAGCGGCTGGGGCGGGCTGGCGGCCGGGGAAGATGCGTCCGACGATGCCGGGCGCTTCTTCCAGCTGGAACAGGCCCCGCACGATTGGCTGTTTCCACGGGTGTCGGTGGCGGTGCATCACGGCGGTGCCGGCACCACCGGTGCGGCGCTGGCTGCGGGGATTCCGTCGGTGGTGCTGCCGTTCGGCTACGACCAGCCGTTCTGGGCGCATTGCCTGGCCCAGCGCGGCGTCGCGCCGCCGGCGCTTGCACGGGCCGGATTGCAGCCGGAGACCCTGGCCGATGCCATCGGCCAGGCCAGCGCGCCGGGCATGCGCGCGGCGGCACGCGCGCTGGGGCAGCGCATCCGCGAGGAGGACGGAATCGGCCGGGCAGTGGACCAGCTGGAAGCATGGGGATTGCTGGAACCGACGGTGACGCTGGCGCAGGGAGCGCGCGTGGAGCAGCAGGCTGTCGCGTGATGGATGACGCCGTGGGGAAGCCACAGCATCGACAGCGGTTTGGCGGCAGCAATGCGGCTGGCGGTACCGAAGGTCTCCGGGTGCGGCACCGTTGGGGTGCTGGGCGTGTTGCTGTCGCCGCTAGCTGGTCGACGGCAGCAGGCCTGCACTGCTGACAGACGTCGGGAACGCGTCTGCGTTGCCGGCACGAGCTGGCGAGCGCGGCCAACGCCGGTGCCGGCATCGCCGCAGCGGCGGGATGCGGCACAATCGGGCTCCCTCGGCCCTGCATCGCCCGCATGCGCTATCCCGCTCTCGATCTGCTGCGTGGCATCGCCATCGTCTGGGTGATGCTGTTCCATTCCTTCGTGGTCGGCGGTCTGGGGCCGGACTGGGCGTGGTTGTCGCGCTACGGCTGGATGGGCGTGGACCTGTTCTTCGTGTTGAGCGGTTTTTTGATCGGCACGCAGGTGCTGAGGCCGCTGGCACGCGGGCAGCGCCTGGACTTCAGGGATTTCTACCTGCGCCGCGCGTTCCGCATCCTGCCGGCGTTCTTGGTGGTGCTGGCGATCTACTTGGCGTGGCCGCAGTTCCGCGAGGCGCCCGGGTTGGCGCCGTGGTGGATGTTCGTCAGCTTCACCCTGAACCTGTTGGTCGACTATGGCCGTGATGCCGCGTTCTCGCACGCCTGGTCGCTCTGCGTGGAAGAACATTTCTATCTGGTGTTTCCGTTGCTGGCGACGCTGTTGATGCGGCGGCCCTCGGCCGCGCGGTTCGTCGTGCTCTGCGTGCTGGTGGTGGTGGCAGGCATCGCGTTGCGCGCCGGCATCTGGTGGCACAACACCGCCCTGGACAGCGCCGGCGCCGGCCTGCAGCGCAACTGGTTCATCGAAGACCTCTATTACCCGACCTGGAACCGTCTGGACGGTCTGCTGGCCGGTGTCGTGCTGTCGGTGCTCAAGGTCGTTCGCCCCGCGCTGTGGCAACGGCTGCAGCAACACGGCAATGCATTTTTGCTTGCAGGCGTGGCGATCCTGGCGCTGGCGATGTGGCTGTTTCGCGAGCGCACCGGCCTGGTCGGCAATGCGCTGGGTTGGCCGGTGCTGTCGCTGGGACTGGCCTTGCTGGTGCTCGCCGGCACCGCCACCCGCGGTGTGCTTGGCGGCGTGCGCGTGCCTGGTGCGGCGTGGCTGGCGGCCATTTCCTACAGCCTGTATCTGACCCACAAGGCCGTGTTCCATCTCACCCAGGGCTGGTTCGGCCCGGCGCTGGAGGGGCGTGGCGTGCTGGCGTTTGCGGTGTATGGCCTGGTGGCAGTGCTGGGCGGTGCGCTGTTGCACTACGTGGTGGAGCGCCCGTTCCTGCAGCTGCGTGACAGGGTGCTGCGGCCAGGCGTGCGGCCGCTGGTTGCTGCTGATCGCGGCTGACCGCGCAGCGCAAAACGCCGCGCAATGCGCGGCGTTGTCGTGCTGCTTCGATGCGGCGCGCAGTGCTCACGCGCCGGCCGACACAGCATCGGATCGCGACCCGGCAGATGCATCGGCGTTGCAGGCCATCGTCACTGCGCGTCGCGCGCCACCTGGAAACCGGCGAACGACTGCGTGACCGGCATGATTTCCAGCCGATTGATGTTCAGGTGCGCCGGCAGGCTGGCGACGTAGAAGATCTGCTCGGCGATGTCCTCGGCAGTCATCGGCGTGGCGCCGCGGTACAGCGTGTCCGAGGCGGCCTGGTTGCCGCCGGTGCGCACCAGAGTGAATTCGGTTTCGGCCATGCCCGGTTCGATCGAGGTCACGCGCACGCCAGTGCCGTGCAGGTCCGCGCGCAGGCCCAGCGAAAACTGCTGCACGAACGCCTTGGTACCGCCGTAGACGTTGCCGCCGGTATAGGGGTAGGTCGCCGCGACCGAGGCGATGTTGATGATGGCGCCACGGCGTGCGATCAACGCCGGCAGCAGGCGGTGGGTGAGGGTGACCAGCGCGGTGACATTGGTGTCGATCATCTGCTGCCACTGCGTCAGGTCGGCCTGCTGCGCGGGCGCGGTGCCCAGCGCCAGCCCGGCGTTGTTGACCAGCACATCGATGTCGGCAAACTCAGCCGGCACTGCATCGATCGCTGCCGACAAGGCCTGCGCATCGCGCATGTCGAACGCGGCGGTATGCACCTGGCCGGCGGGCAGGTCGGCCGCCAGGGCATCCAGGCGCTCGGCGCGGCGGCCGGTGGCGATGATCTTCCAGCCGTCGGCGGCAAACCGGCGCACGGCGGCGCTGCCGAATCCGGAGGTGGCACCGGTGATCAGGACAGTCTTGGACATGGGGGATAACTCCTGCAAACGAGGGGGATCAGGCAAGGGATCAGGGGGCAGTGGCAGGGCCGGGCACGCTGGCCTGGGCGCGCCGCGCGCGCAGGCTGGCCTCACTGAGCGGTTCGCGCGCCAGGACACGGCCGTGTTGCACCTGCAGGAGCAGGTACGGCGCCTCTGCGGCGGTTGGCGCGGTGTCGGCGGCGCTCGCAGCGGTTGGCAAAGCAATCACCAGCTCGCCATCGATCCAGTCCGCGGCGACCGGGGCGGTTCGTCCGGGAAACAGCACATCCAGGGGCAATGCCGGCGGAGCGGTGGCACAGGCGCCGATGACGACGCGATCCAGCAGCAGCTGCGCGTTTTCCACGCGCCAATCGGCCCGGTAACCGCGCCAGTTCGCACTGCAACTGCCCAGCGCCTGTCGCGCATGCGGCACGAAACGTTGCCAGGTGGCCTGGTCGTCCAGCACCGGCGACAGGGGTTCGGCCAGCAGCGCCGCGTCCTGCCCGTCGATCCGGACACGGTCTGGAATCTGCTCGGTGGCGTGCGCCGCGCCGATCAGTCCCCACCACAACCACAGGCCGGCGGCGCGCTGCAGCACTGCGGCTACTGCGCCTTGATCGCAATGGCGGGCAAGCCGCTGCCGGTCAGCTTCTGCTTGGCTTCGGCCAGTTCGCCGGCGCTGCCATACGGCCCCATGCGCACGCGGTAGACGGTTTTGCCGCTGATATCGGCCGATTCCACGCGTGCGGCCAGGCCCATCATCGCCAGCTTGGCCTTGGTCGATTCGGCGTCGCCGGAGGCGCCGAACGAGCCGGCCTGCAGGATGTAGCGGGTGTTGTCTGTCACTGCAGCGGGGGTTGCCGCGGTGGCAGCTGCCGCTGCCGGCTTCGGCGCAGCCGTCGCAGCCGTCGCAGCCGGCGTGGCGAGCGCGGCTGTGCTGGCCGGCGCCGGCGTGGCGGCCGGACGTGCCGGGGCGGTCTCCGCCAACGGCTTCGGCGCGCTGGCCGCCGTTTCGTTCAACGGCACCGGCACGCTGGTGGCCGGCGTGGCGGCGGCCACGCTCGCACCCGGTGCAGGTGCAACCGGCTTGCCTTCCAGGGCCGCACGCGCACGTGCGGCCTCCTCGGCGCGCGCACTGGCCGCCAGTTCGGCATCGGACATCTGCACTTCCTTGCCGGGCAGCAAGGTGTAGAAGTCGTACTGGGTTTGCGCATCGCCCGGCTTGGCTTGCGGTTTGGGCGGTTGCGCGGGCTTGGGGAGCTCGGCCGGCGTATCCACGTCGGCATCGGCCACCGGCTCGGGCTGCGCATCGGGGTTCGCCCGCGGGCCCACGCGCAGGAAGCCGTCGCCATCCTTCTTGAACAGGTTGGGCGCGGCCAGAAAGATCACTGCCGCAATCGCAGCGCCTGCCACCAACCACACCCAACCTGGGGTGCCATTGCTGGTGTTGCGTCGCGCCTGACTCTTACCGCGTCGTGCTGCCATCTACCACTTCTCCGAATCACGTCGTTACGGGCCATGCGGCCCGACTTACATCTTTTCTGGGGCGCTGACGCCAAGCAGTTCCAGGCCGTTGGCGAGCACCTGTTGCGTGGCGACGGCGAGGGTGAGTTTGGCGTCGCGCTCTGCGGCATCGTCCACCAGCAGTTTGGTGTTGTGATACCACGTGTGGAAGGCGTGCGCCAATTCACGCAGGTATTGCGCGATCTGGTACGGCTCCAGCGCCTGGCCGGCGATTTCCACCACCTCCGCATAGCGCGACAGCTCGACCATGACGTTGAGCGAGTGCTCGTCGTCCAGGCGCGCCAGCTCGGCCAGTCCATGCGCCTGCTCGTACTTGTAGCCTTTTTCCTGCGCCTGCCGCAGCACGCTGCACACGCGCGCATGCGCGTACTGCACGTAGAACACCGGGTTGTCGTTGCTCTGCTGGCGGGCCAGGTCGATGTCGAAGGTGAGCTGCGAGTCGGGCTTGCGCGCGATCAGGAACCAGCGCACCGCATCGGCGCTGGTTTCCTCGATCAGGTCGCGCAGGGTGACGTAGCTGCCGGCACGCTTGGACAGTTTCACTTCCTCGCCGCCGCGCATCACCGTGACCATCTGGTGCAGCACGTACTCCGGCCAGCCCTGCGGGATGCCCAGTTCCAGCGCCTGCAGTCCGGCGCGCACGCGCGTCAGCGAGCCGTGGTGGTCCGCGCCCAGTTCGGTGATCGCGCGCTCGTAGCCGCGCTGCCACTTGGTCAGGTGGTAGGCCACGTCCGGCACGAAGTAGGTGTAGGTGCCGTCGGACTTGCGCATCACCCGGTCCTTGTCGTCGCCGAAGTCGGTGGACTTCAACCACAACGCGCCGCCTTCCTCGTAGGTATGGCCGGAGGCGATCAGCTTCTGCACGGCCTCTTCGACCTTGCCGTCCTTGTACAGCGAGCTTTCGAGGAAATAGATATCGAAATCGACGCGGAACGCGGCCAGGTCGTGGTTCTGCTCGTTGCGCAGGTAGGCCACGGCGAAACGGCGGATCGCGTCGAAGTCGGCAGGATCCTTGCCGCCGGTGACCAGATGGCCTTCCAGGTCGACGGTGTCGCCGGCCAAGTAGGCATTGGCCACATCGGCGATGTAGTCGCCGCGGTAGCCATTCTCCGGCCAGCCGTCGCTGTCGGGGGTGAGCCCTTGCGCGCGCGCCTGCACCGACAAGGCCAGGTTCTCGATCTGCACGCCGGCATCGTTGTAGTAGAACTCGCGCTTGACGTTCCAGCCGTTGGCATCGAGCACGCGCGCCAGGCTGTCGCCGATCGCCGCCGCGCGGCCATGGCCGACATGCAGCGGGCCGGTCGGGTTGGCCGAGACGTATTCCACGCCCACCGAGCGGCCGTTGCCGGCCAGCCCACGCCCGTAGTCGTGGCCCTGCTTGAGCACATGCGCCACTTCGCGCTGGTAGGCGGTGGGGGCGAGATGGAAATTGATGAAGCCCGGCCCGGCGATCTCGACCTTGGCCACGTCGTCGCTGGCCGGCAATGCGGCGACCAGCGCCTGGGCCAGCGCGCGCGGATTGCTGCGCGCCGGCTTGGCCAGCAGCATCGCAGCATTGGTGGCGAAGTCGCCGTGCTCGCGCGTCTTGGGTCGCTCGACCACAAAATCCGGCGGCAGGGTGTCGGCAGGCAGGGTGCCGTTGGCGCGCAAGGCTTCGATGCCTTGGCCGATCAGTGCGCGGAGTTGGGCTTTCACGTGGGATCTGCTTGGAACGAAACCAGCGATTTTACCCGACCGCGCGTCCCGGGGTCGGGCCGATGGTTCAGGTCAGCGTCGCGCTGTCATCCCAGCCAGCCGCGCTCGGCCAGCGATACGGGCCGGCCGTCGCCGATCACGAAGTGGTCCAGCAGGCGGATATCCACCAGCTCCAATGCGCCCAGCAGACGCCGGGTGACCGCGCGGTCGGCCTCGGACGGTTCCGGATTGCCGGACGGGTGGTTGTGCCCGACGATCACTGCCGCGGCGTTGTGCAGTAGCGCCCGCCGCACCACCTCGCGCGGATGGATGTCGGCCCCGTCGATGGTGCCGGTGAACACTTCCTCGAAGGCGATGGCGTGATGGCGGGTGTCCAGGTACAGCACCGCGAACACCTCATAGGGGCGCGGACGCAGCCGTTGCGAAAAGTAGCGGCCGGCGCTGGGCGGGTCGCTGAGCGCATCGCCGCGTTCCAGCGCGCTCAGCAGGTGGCGGTGTGCCAGTTCCAGCCCCGCGCTGAGTTTGCAGGCCGAAGCCGGACCCAGGCCGGGCAGGCGCGCCAGCGCGGGCGCCGTGTGGTCCAGCAGCACGCGCAGCGGGCCGTGGCGCAGCAGCAGGTTGCGCCCGGTCTGGACGGCGTCCTGGCCGCGCAGGCCGGAGCCGACAAAGATCGCCAGCAGCTCGGCATCGGACAGGGCAGTCGCCCCGCGCGCCAGAAGTTTCTCGCGCGGGCGTTCGTGGGTGGGCCAGTCGTGAATGTGCATATGGCGAGATTGCCGGTGCTCATCGCTCACGCCTATCAGGCCGGACGGGGGCATCGGCTAATCTAGTTGTCCTTGTAACCGTAGGACGACTCCGACGTGATCGGCTCCACTCAGGCCCGCCCCCTGGACGGACAGCGCTTGCTGCTGTGCGTCGGCGGAGGCATTGCCGCTTACAAATCGCTCGAACTGGTCCGTCGCCTGCGCGACGCCGGCGCACTTGTACAGGTCGCCATGACCAGCGGCGCGCAACAATTCGTCACTCCGCTCAGCTTCCAGGCGCTGTCCGGGCAGCCAACCCGTACCACGTTGTGGGACAGCGCTGCCGAGCAGGCGATGGGACATATCGAACTGGCGCGCTGGGCCGATCAGGTGATCGTCGCCCCGGCCACCGCCGACCTGCTGGCGCGGCTGGCGCATGGCCTGGCCGATGATCTGGTCACCACGCTGTGCCTGGCCACCACCGCGCCGCTGACCGTGGCCCCGGCGATGAACCACCGCATGTGGCTGCACGCGGCCACGCAGGCGAATGTGGCGACCCTGTCCGCACGCGGCGTGCGCGTGGTCGGTCCCGATGACGGCCCGCTGGCCGAAGGCGAATCCGGACCCGGACGGCTGGCCGAGCCGGCGGCGATCATTGCCGCCCTGGCCGGCGGTGCCGGTGCCGACAGCGCCGTGCCGGTGGCCTCCAGCAGTGCGGCTGCGCCGGCATTCGTGCCCAGCAGCGCGCAGCTGGACGGCCTGCGCATCGTGATCAGCGCCGGCCCCACCTTCGAGGACCTGGATCCGGTGCGTTACGTGGGCAACCGCAGCAGCGGCAAGATGGGCTATGCCCTGGCCGCCGCCGCCGCCGGCCAGGGGGCCGAGGTGGTGCTGGTCAGCGGCCCGGTGCACCAGGCCACCCCGGCCGGCGTGCGGCGGATCGACGTGCGCTCGGCTGCGCAGATGCGCGATGCGGTGCTGGGCGCGTTCCCGGCCGACATCTACATCGGCGCCGCCGCGGTGGCCGACTACACCCCCAAGCGGGTGGTCGCGCAGAAGATCAAGAAGACCGGCGAGACGCTGACCCTGGAACTGGTGCGCACCCCGGACATCCTGGCCGAGGTCGCCGCGCAGACCGGCGCGCTGAAGCTGGTGGTGGGTTTTGCCGCCGAGACGCACGACGTGGAGCATTACGCGCGTGGCAAGCTGGCCGCCAAGCGGCTGGACCTGATCATCGCCAACCAGGTGGGGATCGAGGGCGGCGGCTTCGAAAGCGACAACAACGCCGCCACCGCCTACTGGCAGGGCGGCGAGCGCGCCTTCCCCAGCAGCAGCAAGACCGAACTGGCCGACCAGCTGTTGGCCCTGATCGCGGAGAGATTGCAGGCATGAGCACCCCGACCCAGTCCTTGCAGGTGAAGCTGCTCGACCCGCGCTTCGGCGACCTGTGGCCGCTGCCGGCCTATGCCACCGACGCCAGCGCAGGCATGGACCTGCGCGCCGCGCTGGAAGCGCCGATGACGCTGGAGCCCGGCGATGCGGCGCTGATTCCCAGCGGCATCGCGATCCATCTGGCCGACCCGCAGCTGTGTGCGGTGATCCTGCCGCGCTCGGGCCTGGGCCATCGCCACGGCATCGTGCTCGGCAACGGCACCGGGCTGATCGATGCCGATTACCAGGGGCCGTTGCTGATCAGCACCTGGAATCGCGGTCGCGCCGCCTTCACAATCGAGCCGGGTGACCGCATCGCACAGCTGGTGATCCTGCCGATCGTGCGCGTGGGCTTGCAAGTGGTGGATACTTTCGTCGACAGCGCACGGGGAGCGGGTGGATTCGGCCACACCGGCGTGCGCTGACGGGGGACGTCACATGAGCAAGACGAGCGAGCGCAGGCAGTCGATGTCCAGCGTGCGTACGCGTGGTCAGGTGTTGGGGGGAGTGTTGTTGCTGCTGGCTGCCTGGTTCGGCTGGAGCAGCTACACGCAATGGCGCAAGGATGCGGTTGCGCAGGACCTGGAACAGGCGCGCGACCGCGCCGTGCAGGACGTCAGCCAGGCCATGGCGCAGCAGGCCAGCCAGCTCGACGCCCTGCTCAAGCAGCCGCAGGTCATCGCCGCGTTGGCCAACGGTGACGCGCTGGCGGCGGCCTCGACCATCCGCGAGCGATTCAAGGGCGCCGAGGACGTGCAGGTCCTGCCCGGCGACCTGACCGCCGCCTACGACAATCCCAAGGACTTCGGTTACGCGCGGCTGAGCCTGCTCGAGTCGGCGCTGGTGGCCGAACGTGCCCAGGTGCACGTGGTGCGCGACGCCAAGCAGGTCCGTCTGGGTGTGGCAGCGGCGGTCACACTGGGCACGCAGCCGGCGGTGGCGTACGCGCGCCTGCCGTTGTTGCGTCTGACCGGCCCGCTGGATGCGATCGCAGTGCCCGGCAGCGCCTATCTGGCCTTGCGCCAGGGCAGCTACAACGTCGCCCAGCAAGGCGATGTGGCGCTGGCCGATGCCGCCGAGACCCTGGCCAGGCCATTGGGTGACAGCGGCCTGCGCGTGGCCGCCGCGGTGCCGCAACGCGATGAGGGCCCGCTGGGTCTGGGCACCGTCGGCTGCGCGATCGTGGCCGTGCTGCTGCTCGCCATCGCCGTGCTGTTGGTGCTGGCCAGCCGTGGCCGCGTCGCCTTGCCGCGTCGCCGCGTGGCCAGCGAGCCGAGCGCCGACGAACCTACCTTCAGCCAGAGCCTGCAGCATGACGCCAGCCTCGCCAGCGAGGCGCGCGCGCTGGACGCAGATGCGCCGCCCGCACCGCCGGCGCTGGTGCCGGCCGTGCAGGTCGCCACCGAGATGTTCCGCGCCTACGACATCCGCGGCGTGGTCGGCAAGGACCTCAATCCGGGCGTCGCCGCGTTGATCGGCCAGGCCATCGGCAGCGTGATGCAGGCGCAGGGCCTGCGCGAGGTGGTGGTCGGCCGCGATGGGCGGCTGTCGGGCCCGGAGCTTGCCAATGGCCTGATCGACGGCCTGCGTCGCGCCGGCTGCAAGGTGATCGATGTCGGTCTGGCGCCCACCCCGGTGGTGTATTTCGGCGCCTATGAACTGCGCGCCGGCAGCTGCGTGGCGGTCACCGGCAGCCACAATCCGCCCGACTACAACGGCTTCAAGATCGTCATCGGTGGCGAGACCCTGTCCGGGGCGGCGATCGCCGACCTGCACCAGCGCATCAACGAAGGCCGCCTGCACACCGCGGCAACGCCTGGCGAGCTGGAACAGCGCGACATCAGTGACGCCTACATCCAGCGCATCGCCGACGACGTGCAGCTGGACCGCCCGATCAAGGTCGTGGTGGATGCCGGCAACGGCGTGGCCGGCGAGATCGCGCCGCGCCTGCTGGAAGCCATCGGTGCCGAGGTCATCCCGTTGTACTGCGAGATCGACGGCACCTTCCCCAACCATCACCCCGACCCGAGCGAGCCGCATAACCTCGACGATCTGGTGAAGATGGTGCAGCGCTTCGATGCCGATATCGGCGTGGCCTTCGATGGCGATGCCGATCGTCTGGGCGTGGTCACCAAGCAAGGCACCATGGTGTTCCCGGACCGTCTGCTGATGCTGTTCGCCGCCGACGTGCTGCAGCGCAACCCCGGCGCGTTGGTGATCTACGACGTCAAGTGCACCGGAAAGCTGTCCGACCATGTGCTGCGCAATGGCGGCAGCCCGCTGATGTGGAAGACCGGGCACTCGCTGATCAAGGCCAAGATGCGCGAGACCGACGCCGAACTGGCCGGCGAGATGAGCGGGCACTTCTTCTTCAAGGAGCGCTGGTACGGCTTCGACGACGGCATCTATGCGGCCGCACGCCTGCTGGAAATCCTGGCCCAGCGTGAGCAGACCCCGTCGGAGGTGCTGGAGGCCTTGCCCGAAAGCGTGTCCACGCCGGAAATCAAGGTGCCGGTGGACGGTGATGCGCATGCACTGGTCGCGCGTTTCGTCGAGCGTGCCCAGGCTGGCGAGGAATCGCCGTTCGAATCGGCGCGGCTGTCGACGATCGACGGACTGCGCGCGGACTTCGCCGACGGCTGGGGCCTGGTGCGTGCCTCCAACACCACGCCGATCCTGGTGCTGCGGTTCGAAGCCGACACCGAGGCCGCATTGGAGCGGATTCGCGGGCTGTTCCGCAGCCAGTTGCAGGCCTTGCTGCCGGAGCATCCACTGGAGTTTTGAGCGACCGGTGCGTCACGGACGACTGCCCTGCCGGTATACCGGCAGGGCGAGTCGCGGCGCCGCAACCCGCCGCAGTGGCCGATCACACCGTGCTCGGCGCTGGCAGATGTCGGCGATCACCGCAGCGTGCAGCCCGCCTTGACCGACGTGGCGACCGACGTCAGACGTCGCCCGAACAGACGGCGCTCGACGTCAATGTTGATCGGGCGGACGTCGCTCGCACAGATCCCGCCATGCTGACCGGCGAAGACGCGCAACAGTCTGTCTGGGTTGCGCCGGACGGACGCGCGCGATCACGGTCACCTGTCTCCCGGACCCGGCATGCGTGGACCATCAACCGGCACTGCAATCCCGGCGCCGTGCGCAGCGTGGTCGTGCAGCAGCCAGACCGCATCCCAGTACGGATACCCACCGATCTGCGCGGCCAGCCCTGCGCGCAACGGCAACGCCACCAGCGCGCGCGCGAACTGTCGATGGTCGTCATGCGGGGCAAGCGCCGACGCCTGCATCTGCGGCTGCCACACCGTCCCACCGCGGCCACGTGCGCGATTGACCGCCCCGGCGGCGACCTGCCGCGCAACGGCAGCCATGTGCAGCAGCGCAGCCTTGCCCGGTGCCTGCAGCAGCGCACACCAGCAATCGGGCAGCAGCACCCAGCACAGCAACTGCGCGCCCTGCCAGTGACCGGCCGCCGCCAGGCTCGCCGCCGCGGCCCGCGCGCAGCGCCAGTCGGCAAACAACGGCACCTGCTGATGCGTGTGCAGCCGCAAATGCCAGTGCGCCGCAATCGGCGCCGACCCGGACAAGGAACGATGGAGAAGCGCACTGGACATGCGCACAGCATGCCGATGAGCAAACAGCCGCGGCATCGGCGGCGCGCCTCATCTCCGGTCGGTCACCAGCGCATCGCGGTGTACGAAGAAACCCATTGACTGTCGGATATCGCACGCCTGGCGTTATCCACCACAAGGCAGAGCCGATGCAGCCTGCTGCACCAGCTCAGTTGCGCCACCGGCACCACCTCAAAAGCCTGGAGACCTGGCGCACCAATCACCAGCAACCGGTCACAGCACCCGCGAACCGCGATTCCCCAATCCCGATTCCCGATTCCCCGCTCAATGCACCGCCCGGTCGCGCTTCCACCCGCGATGCTTCACATCCAGATACAGGCTGTAGAACGCGGTGAACGCCGGGAACAGGTTCTGCAGCACGCCCACCGAATCCTGCTTGGCCGAGAACACGAAGTAGCTCAGCGTCATCAGGCTGCCGACCACGCTCATGTACCAGAACATGCGCGGGATCACCGGCTTGCCGGCGCGCTTGGAAGCGACAAACTGCACCAGCCAACGGCCGCCGAACATCAGTGCGCCCACATAGCCGATCAGCTTCCAGCCGGTGACATGCAGCCCGGTCCAGTACAGCCAGGTCAGTGGCTGGTCCAGCCAATGCAGTTCCATCAGCGCTCCTGCACCACGGTGCGCCTGCTGCGGGTGATCAGCCAGGCCACGCCGCGCAGGTCGCGGATGCCGACCAGCGCGCGATTGAGATTGTTGTACTTGGACACGCCGGCGGTGCGATGGCGGTGGTGCACCGGCACGCTCACCGTGCGCCAGCCGGCGCGCTGCATCAATGCCGGCAGATAGCGGTGCATATGATCGAAGTAGGGCAGGTCCAGGAACGCCTCGCGCTCGAACAGCTTGATGCCGCAGCCGGTATCGGGCGTGTTGTCGTGCAGCATGCGCGAGCGGATCGCGTTGGCCCACTTGCTGGCCCAGCGCTTGGACCCCGAATCCTGGCGGTTGACCCGCCAGCCGGCGAACAGCTTCACCTGCGCATCGGCGCTGGCGCGCGCGGTCAGCAGCTTGGGAATGTCGGCTGGATCGTTCTGGCCGTCGCCATCGAGCGTGGCGATCCAGCTCGCACGGGCGGCCTTGACGCCATTGCGCACCGCCGTGCTCTGGCCGCTCTGGGTCACGTGATGCAGCACGCGCAGCTCCGGCGTGGTGGTCTTCAGGCCTTGCAGCACCGCCAGCGTGTCATCGCGCGAGTGGTCGTCGACATAGACGATCTCGAACGCCACCAACCCGCGCAAGGCGGCGACGATCTCACCGACCAGCGCGGCGACGTTATCGCGCTCGTTGAACACCGGGACGACAACGGAAAGCTGAGGGTGGCTCATGGATTCGTGGTGGCCAGATGAAGGCTGAGCGAAAAGATCGCGCATTGTGCCCTGACTGTCTGAGTCAGGCATGAAGCACGCGCGCGTTATGTGCGGTGGAGCGCGCGCAAAGCGGACTGTAGCGTGTATGCATGCCCTAAAGCGCCGGCTGCGTGGCCGGCAAGGCGCCGCGCGCCGCGCCCGGATGGTGCAGGGTGGGCGCGAAAGCTCAACGTCCGGCGCGCCGTCCTGCAGATGCGCGCCTCGCTACGGGCGGACTCGCGGCGATGTGCTATCGCCTGGCCGCCTGACCGCTACCACCAGTACCGCGGCTGCGCCGCGGTGGCAGGTGCCGGCTAGGCGCGCTCGCCGAAATAATGGCGGCACCACTCCACCACCTGTGGCAAGCCGCGCTCGACCGGAGTGGCCGGCTCGAAGCCGAAGGCGGCCTGCGCGCGCTGCGTATCGGCCATGGTGCGGATCATGTCGCCCGGCTGCATCGGCCGGTAGACCTTCTCGGCCGGCCGGCCGGCGGCCTGGGCGATCACGTCGATGAAGTATTCCAGTTCCACCGGGGTGTGGTTGCCCAGGTTGAACACCCGGTGCGGGACCGGCTCGCTGCTGGGCGTGTCCAGCGCGCCCAGCACGCCGGCCACGATGTCGTCGACGAAGGTGAAATCGCGCTGCATCCTGCCGTGGTTGAACACCTCGATCGGCCGCCCCGCCAGCACCGCGCGGCTGAAGATCAGCGGCGCCATGTCCGGCCGTCCCCATGGCCCGTACACGGTGAAAAACCGCAGCCCGGTCGCGCGCAGGCCGTACAGCTGCGCATAGGTATAGCCCATCAGCTCGTTGGCGGCCTTGGTCGCCGCATACAGCGAGCGCGGCTGGTCCACGCGCTGGTCCTCGGAAAACGGCGGGGTGGCCGAATCGCCGTAGACCGAACTGCTCGACGCATACACCAGGTGCTGCACGCCGCGGTGCCGGCACAGCTCGAGCATGTTGACGAAGCCGACCAGGTTGCTGTCGACGTAGGCGGACGGGTTTTCCAGCGAGTAACGCACCCCGGCCTGCGCGGCCAGGTGCACCACGCGCGTGGGCCGGACCTGCTCGAACAACGCGGCCAGGCCATCGCGGTCGGTCAGGTCCAGCGTGCGGATGTCCATGCCCGGGCACAACGCCGCCACCCGGTCGCGCTTGAGCTGCGGGTCGTAATAGCTGTTGTAGTTGTCCAGGCCCACCACCGACTCACCGCGCGCAGCCAGCGCGCGGCAGGTGTAGGCCCCGATGAAACCGGCGGCGCCGGTGACGAGAATGGTCATTGCAATGGTCCTGGAGATGTCGAAAGCGGGCGAGCGGCAAGCGGGCTCAGAACAGCCCGAAGCGCTTCTTGGCGACGTTGACGCGATCAAGCGCAATGATGTCCCCAATCCCCCTGGCATCGAAGCGGTCCAGCAACGCGTCGCTGCCGTCCTTCAGTTTCAGTGCCATCTCCTCCGGGTACAGCGGCACCACCGTCATGAACACGATGGTCTTGTCGGCATCGATGACCAGGCGCGCAAATTCCTCGGGCGTGCTCACCGGCGGCAGCACGATGGCGCCATCGAAGCGCACGCCGGGTGCGTAGGGTTCGGCCGGATGGCCATTGGGGATGGTGTGGCCGAAGCCCAGCCAGGTCTCGAACGTGTGCGGCAGCCGGGCCAGGGTCTTGAGCAGGCGGATCGGCCAGTAGTGGCGCGGGTCTTCGAAGTCGCGCTGGTCCAGCGGCCAATCGGCGGGCAGGCTCAGCATCAGCTCCATGTACTGCGGCGCTTCCACCCCTTCGGGCAGCGTCATCGGCAGGTCGCTCATGCCCGAGGTCACCAGCCGCAGGTAGGGGACGTCCTCGGTGGCGGGCACCACATGCACGTCCAGATGCACGGCATCGGAGATGATCTCGTGCAGAACGCCCGAGATCGGTCCCAGATGCCGCTCGATATGTGCGCTGATCCGCTCGATGCAGTCACCGCCGTGTGCCGGCGCGAACCGCTTTTCCTGCGCGTGCAGCATCATCGTGCTGCCGCCCGGGCTGATCTGGTCGTGTTCAGTGCTCATGGGTTGCTCCTGTTGATGGCAGCGCCTGACCGCGTGCGCGCACTCACCCCAGCCGGAGCGGTGCCTGGCTGGCCAGCGTTGCCTTGCGTTCGGCGCTGAACGCCCACCACGGCTGCGGCGCCTCGCCCTGCATGAAGCGCGTGATCGACAGGAACACGTCGATCACGCAGGGGGCGTGCAGCACGCCGGTACACAGGCACAGCTGCGCATACATGTCGTAGGCATCGCGACCGCGCAATTGCGCGGCAACGCGGATGCCGATCCGCTGCAGATCCTTTTCGCAGGCCGGCCCCACGTTCGGCAGGTCGGTCAGATGCAACAGGTGCTTGCGATCGACCTTGACGGGATTCATTGCCGGGACTGCTCCTGGTGGGTCCGCAGAGAACTCAGCCGCGCTGCACGCGCAGGCGTTCGAGCACGCCGTCCAGCGTGTCCAGGTCGGTGTAGTGGATCACCAGCTTGCCCTTGCCGCCGCGGCCGTGGTTGAACACCACCTTGGTGCCCAGCGATTCGGACAGTTCGGTCTCCAGCGAGGCGATATCGGCCTGCGGCGCGGCAGCGGCCGGCTTGCCCTTGCGCAACGCGCCGGGCACCTTGCCGGCGGCGAACTGCTGCGCACGGTGTTCGACCTCACGCACCGACCAACCCTGGTCGGCCGCTTCCTGCGCCAGCTTGCTGGCCAGCTCCGGCGCCAGGGTGAGCAGCGCACGCGCATGGCCCATTTCCAGACGGCGGGTTTCCAGCAGCACGCGGATGGCCACCGGCAATTCCAGCAGCCGCAGCAGGTTGGACACCGACGCACGCGAGCGGCCCACCGCGCCGGCGGCCTCGGCGTGGGTCAGCGAAAATTCGTCGATCAAACGCTGCAGCGCCTGCGCTTCTTCCAGCGGGTTGAGGTCTTCGCGCTGGATGTTCTCGATCAGCGCCATCGCGATGACGGTGCGGTCGTCCAGCTCGCGCACCACCACCGGGACCTCGCTCAGGCCGGCCAGCTGCGAGGCGCGCCAGCGGCGTTCGCCGGCCACGATCTCGTACTGCCCCGGCGCCAGCTCGCGCGCCACGATCGGCTGGATCACCCCCTGCGCCTTGATCGACTCCGCCAGCTCGGCCAGCTTGACCTCGTCCATCTCCTTGCGCGGCTGGTACTTGCCCGGCTGCAGCTGGCTGACCGGCAACTGGCGCAGGCTGTCGCCCGGCTGCAGCGCTTCCTCGCTGGCCGCGCTCGGCGCCGCCGCGGCGGCCGCGCCCTTCGGTCCCAACAGCGCTTCCAGGCCACGGCCCAGGCCACGCTTCTTTGCGGGGATCGGCTTGTTCATCAGACGGTCTCCACGGGCCGGTAGGCCTTGTTGCGGTCGTTCTGGCGGCGCAGGATTTCGCTGGCCAGCCCCAGGTAGGCCACGCCACCGCGCGAGGTGCGGTCGTAACCGACGATGCTCTGGCCATGGCTGGGCGCCTCGGCCAGGCGCACGTTGCGCGGCACGATGGTGCGGAACACCTTGTCGCCGAAATGCTCGGTCAGCTCGGCCGACACCGCGTTGGCCAGGTTGTTGCGGATGTCGAACATCGTGCGCAGCACGCCTTCGATTTCCAGTGCCGGATTGAGGTTGGCGCGCAAGGCCTCGATGGTTTCCAGCAGCGCGGTCAGTCCTTCCAGTGCGTAGTACTCGCACTGCATCGGCACGATGATCGAGTCGGCCGCGGTCAAGGCATTGAGCGTCAGCAGCGACAACGCCGGCGGGCAGTCGATCAGGATGAAGTCGTACTCGTCGCGGATCGGTGCCAGTGCGCGCTTGAGCCGCTGTTCGCGCTCGCCCTGATCCATCAGCTGGATCTCGGCAGCGGTTAGGTCGATGTTGCCCGGCAGCAGGTCGAAGCCTTCCGGCGCGGTGACCCGGATCTCGGCGGCGGTGTTTTCGCCCAGCAACAGGTCGCACGTCGAGGCAGCCACATCGCGCTTGTCGATGCCGCTGCCCATGGTGGCGTTGCCCTGCGAGTCCAGATCCACCAGCAACACACGCTTGGGCGCGCGCGCCAGGCCGGCCGCCAGATTGACCGCGGTCGTGGTCTTGCCGACGCCGCCTTTCTGGTTGGCAATGGCGATGATCCGGGCCATGCGGGAGAGCCTCGTGGGCAGGGAGTAAGACCGGCCATTATGCGGGCAGGGCGTCGGATCGGGAAATGCCGCCTGCCGCAGTGCGCCGCACGGGTGGCAATGACGGCGGGCCGGTCAGCCGGCAGGCGCAGTGGCGGCCGGCGGTTCCTTCATCGCCCGGTAGCGCTGCAGGATGTCGGCGATCTCGCCGTCCAGCGCCACCCGTTGCTGCTCGAAGCTGGTCTGCAGACGCAGCTGCGCCAGCAGCTCGCGATGGCGTTGCTGGATGTCGGCGGCCAGCTTGTCGGCCACCGCCTGGCCGGCCAGTTCGCGGTCGCCGGCGCTGCGCAGCATGCTGGCCAGCCCTTCGCGCAGGCTGGTCACATTGAAGCGCGCGGTGTGGATGTTGTTGTCGACGATGGCGATGCGCTCGTTGAACACCCGGCGCAGGTCGTCCTCGCTCTGGTAGGACATCAGCATCGCCTGGTCGGTGCGCTGGCGCATCTGCTCGGCGGCCAGATCGGCCTGGCGTTGCTGCTCGCTGGCGGCGGCGGCGGCCCGCTCGTCGCTGCTCATGGCGCGCTGCACCTCGGCGCTGCGCAGGCCGCTCCTGGCGTTGAACTCGTCGCGCGCCTGGTTCACCGCCTCCGGCGGCAGCGTATCGCTGCACACCCGGGCGCCGTTCTGGTTCCAGCAATACAACGTCTTCGCGGCCGGCTTGTCCTGCGCGATGGCAGGTGCGGCGGCCACGGCCGCCGCAACGGCGGCGAATAACGCCAAACGGGTGTGTCTTGGCATCATCGCAGCCCCCTGTCGCCTGCCGTCAGCCTGTGGTGTCGGTGCCGTAACGGCCACGATAGGCCAGCAGCGGTTCCCGGAAGCCCACAAGGTCGGCGTTTCCTGCCGCAAAAGCAAGCAGGTCGCCCAGGTTGGCCACCGCGATCACCGGGATGCCGGCCTCGGCCGCCACCGCCTGCGCGGCCGAGCGGCGATCCTGCTCGGAGGCGATCTCCTGCCGGTCCAGCGCCACCACGATCCCGGACGGAACGCCGCCGGCGCCACGGATGATGCCCAGCGCCTCGCGGATCGCGGTGCCGGCGGTGATCACGTCGTCGACGATCAATACCTTGCGCCCCTGAAGCGGCGCACCGATCAGGCTGCCGCCCTCGCCATGGTCCTTGGCTTCCTTGCGGTTGAACGCCAGCGGCAGGTCGCGCCCGCGCCCGGCGTAGGCGCAGGCCAGCGCGGTCGCCAGCGGGATGCCCTTGTAGGCCGGCCCGAACAGCAGATCGAACTCCACCCCGGCCGCATCGATCGCATCGGCATAGCACTGCGCCAGCTGCGCAGTCTTGGCGCCCGAATCGAAGCGCCCGGCATTGAAGAAATACGGACTGAGCCGCCCGGACTTGAGCGTGAACTCGCCAAAGCGCAGGGCATCGGCGCCCAGGGCCAGCTGCAGGAAACGGGTGCGGTGGTCGGTCATGGTGACGAGATTGGGGAGTAGGGATTCGGGATTGGAAAGCATAGCCGGTCGCGCCTTGCGGCATCCGCTGATGCGGTACGCTTTCACGAATCTCCAATCCCCATTCCCGACTCCCGGCTCTTCATTCATGCGCATCATCAGTTTCAACGCCAACGGCCTGCGCTCGGCCGTCACCAAGGGTTTCTTCGAATGGTTCGCCGAGCAGGACGCCGACGTGCTGTGCGTGCAGGAGACCAAGGCCCAGGAGCATCAGCTGGCCGGTGCCAAATTCCTGCCCACCGGCTACAAGGCCTGGTTCCGCGACGCCAGCACCAAGAAGGGCTACAGCGGCGTGGCCATCTACAGCAGGCACGAACCCGATGAAGTGCGCACCGCGCTGGGCTGGCCCGAGTTCGACGAAGAGGGCCGCTACATCGAGGCGCGCTTTGGCAACCTCAGCGTGGTGTCCTTCTATATCCCCTCCGGCTCCTCGGGCGAGTTGCGCCAGGGCTACAAGTTCCAGGTGATGGAATGGCTGCGGCCGATCCTGGATGAATGGCTGGCCAGCGGCCGGCAGTACGTGCTGTGCGGCGACTGGAACATCGTGCGCTCGGCGCTGGACATCAAGAACTGGAAGTCCAACCAGAAGAATTCCGGCTGCCTGCCGCCCGAGCGCGACTGGCTCAACGGCCTGTGCGCCGATGCGCTGGAAGACGCCAATGCCGCCGGCGGCCGCGGCTGGGTCGATACCTACCGCGTGCTGCATCCCCAGGGCCAGGACTACACCTGGTGGAGCAACCGCGGTGCGGCGCGCAGCAACAACGTCGGTTGGCGCATCGACTACCAACTGGTCACTCCCGGCCTGCGCGACAAGGTCAAGGCCTGCTCCATCTACCGCGAGCAGCGCTTTTCCGACCACGCGCCGTATGTCGTGGATTACGCGGAGTGAGGAAGGGTGCGCAGCCGGCGGTGACGCGCACCGGGACGGTTGGCCAAGCCTCACCGTGTTGTGTTTCCGGACGCGTCGTGGAGATGCACGTCGAGGGCGTGCAGGCCGTGCCTGGCCGCAGCCTGATGGTCGTGGATCCTTCCGGGAGCCAATCATGCGTTTCCGGCAGGTCGCTCCGCGCAGTGGCCAGTGATACTGCCCGCCCGGCATCGATCAGCCCCCATTCCCAGCGGCCATACGCATGACCACGCCTGCACCCAACTACAAAGGACTGCGCGGCATCCGGCAGGCCTTCGCCACCCCATCGGCGGCGACCATGGCCCTGCTGGGTTTCGGCAGTGGCCTGCCGTTCCTGCTGATCGCCTCGCAGACCCTGTCCACCCGGCTGCGCGATGTCGGGCTGGATCTGGGCAGCATCGGCCTGATCAGCCTGGCCAGCTTCTTCTACCTGCTCAAGTTCCTGTGGGCGCCGCTGCTCGACCGCTATGCGTTTCCGCTCACCGCGTGGTTGGGGCGTCGGCGTTCCTGGCTGCTGGTCTCGCAACTCGGCGTCACCGCCGGCCTGTTCGCACTGGCGTTTTCGCGCCCGGACATGAGTGTCACCGGCCTGGTCGCCTGGGTGCTGTTCGCCTCGTTCTGGGGCGCCACGCAGGATTCGGTGGTGGATGCCTATCGCATCGAAATCGCCCCGGACACGGCGCAGGCCGCCCTGGCGGCGACCTACACCCTGGGCTACCGGATCGGCCTGATCCTCGGTGGCGCCGGCGCGCTGTACCTGGCCGAATACCTCAACTGGACCTCGGCGTACCTGGCCATGTCGGCGCTGATGCTGCTGCCGATCATCACCACCCTGGTATGCCGCGAGCCGGACCGGCCGCAGCTCACGGTGGTGCGCCGCATCGACGTGGCCGGCGCATTCTGGCAGCCCATTTCCAGTTTCTTTTCCGGCAACGGGCTGGCGCTGGGCATCGTCCTGTTGGCTTTTGTCGGCCTGTTCAAGTTCCCGGACCAGGTGATCGGCGTGATGGCCGGGCCGTTCTATCTGGATTCGGGCTACACCAAGGCCGACATCGCCACGGTGTCCAAGCTGTTCGGCGTGTGGATGGGCATCGTCGGCGCGTTTGCCGGCGGTGCGGCGGTGGCTGCGTTCGGCTTCCGGCGCATGCTGCTGGTCGCCGCCCTGGGCGTGGCGCTGTCCAACCTGGCATTTTTGCTGATGGCGCAGAACCCCGGCAAATTGTGGGCGTTCTATGCCGCACTCAGTGCCGACAATCTGTTCCAGGGGTTCGCCGGTACCGTGCTGGTGGCCTTCATGTCATCGCTGACCAATCGCAACTTCACCGCCACCCAGTACGCCTTGCTGGTGTCGCTGGCCAATTTGCCGGGCAAGTTCGCCGGCGGTGTATCCGGGTTCCTGGTCGAGGCCACCTCCTACAGCACCTTCTTCATCCTCAGCGCCCTCACCGTGGTTCCCACGCTGGCCCTGCTGGCCTGGCTGTGGCCGCGGCTGGATGCCCGCGACGGGCGCCCGGATTGAAACGTCCGCCAAGGTTGCCGATGATGCCGACGCGGCACTGCATCGCACGAGGAAGGGCATGACCGATCTGGTACTGCGTGACATCGATCCATTGCTGGTGGACAGGATCCGTCGCATCTCCGTCGCACGCGGCTGGAGCCAGCACCAGACGGTGATGCATCTGCTCGAACAGGGCCTGTTCGCCAGCGAATACGAAGTCGCCGGCGGCCTGCAGCATCCGGAAGTCGATGCCCTGGCCGAGGCGATCGCCGCGCTCAAGGCGCTGCCGGCGGGGAATACTCCGTAGCACTGCAAACGGCCAGGCAGTGCTGCCTCGCGTGCCATCCACTCGGCGCGAGGATTGTGCCGAGGCGGATGGCTTGGTCGGAAACCCTTGCATGCTGCCGAGAAGAGCCGAGATTGCTGTGCATTCGCCGGCTCAACTGCGCACGTCCCCGCCAGCCTCTCAATTGAGTGCTAGTCGGTTGCAGACGAGGCGGGCATCATCAGCAAGCTAGCTTCACCGAACACGTCACCGCTACCCCTCATCAATTGAGCGCTGGTCGCGTCGCAGAATTCGGGGCGGGGCACCAGCAGGAAGCGCGGTAGTGGCATCCAACGCGCGCCGATCCAGGCCACTCATGCCGGATAGATCGCCCCCAGCAACCGCGGCCCCGCCGCCCCGGTCACCGACGGCAGATTGGCCGTGCGGCCCGCGAGCAGCTCCGCGGCCAACCACGCAAATCCCATTGCCTCCAGATAGTCAGGATCCAGCCCATGCCGCGCGCTGGATTCCACCACCACGCCCGGCAGTCGCGCCGCCAGGCGCGCCATCAACACCGGATTGCGCACCCCACCACCGCACACCAGCACCCGGCGGGTATCGGGCTGCAGCCGCAGCAACGCGTCGGCGACGCTGGCGGCGGTGAGTTCGAGCAGGGTCGCCTGTATATCGGCCGCGGACGGCGCCGCGTTGCCCGGCGACCGCATCGCCTGCATCGCCCAGTCCAGGTGGAACTGCTCGCGTCCGGTGCTCTTGGGCGGTGCCAGTGCGAACCACGGGTCGGCCAAGAGCGCCTGCAGCAGCGCCGTATCGACGCGCCCGCTGGCGGCAAACGCACCGTCGGCATCGAACGCCGTGCCGCGGTGCTGCTGGCACCAGCTGTCCAGCAATGCATTGGCCGGGCCGGTATCGAAGCCCAGCACCGCGCCACTGCGCGGGATCAAGGTCAGGTTACCGATGCCGCCCAGGTTCAGCACCGCACGGTCCTCGTCGGCGGCACCCAGCATGGCCAGATGGAAGGCCGGCATCAGCGGTGCGCCCTGGCCGCCGGCAGCCACATCGCGCCGGCGGAAATCGGCCACCGTGGTGATGCCGGTGTGCTCGGCAATCCGGCTCGCATCGCCGATCTGCCAGGTGAAGGCCGGATCGGCCTTGGGGCGATGTCGAATGGTCTGCCCGTGCGAGCCGATCGCGCGAATGCGCCCACGCGCAATGCCGCTGTCGCGGATCAGCTGATTGGCCGCGGCCGCAAACGCCAGCCCCACCTGCGCATCCAGGTGTCCAAGCGCATCGATGGCGATGACCTCGGCGCCCTGGCCCAACGTCACCAGCGTTTCGCGCAGCTGTGGCTCCCAGGCCACTGTGGTGCCTGCGACCAGTTCGCAGCGGCGATGGCCCTCGTCGGTGAAGCGCACCAGCGCCGCATCGATGCCGTCGGCGCTGGTGCCCGACATCAGGCCCAGATAGAGCGGGGATTCAAGATGTTCCGGAGCAGACATGCCAGGGCCAGTTGCACGGTGGTCGTGCAGCTTGTGCAGCCGGGATGGGAGAGTCAACCGGCCTTGCGCGCATCGCGGTGGAAGCAGGGGCGATGCGCTCGCCAGCCAAGCACCCTAAATGTAGTGCCGACTGTCGCGTCGGCACCATGGTGTCCACTTGGTGCTGGCAGCAACCCGATGCCGGCTGCGGCGTCGCGTGAGCCAGAGCCCCCGAACGGAGGCGCAGTCGTGCGATCGGCGGTTGCCAGCGCGGCGGCTGGGAAACCAGCCGCGCCCACTCAACCGCGCGGCTTGCCCTTGGCGGGCTTGCCGGCGTCGGCGTAGATCAACTTCTCCATGCCTTCGATACGCGCCAGCGCTGGCGCCGTCTGCGCGCGGAAGGCGGCCAGCTCGGCGCCCTGCAACGGCTCCGGCGGCGGCATCGTCACCGACATCGGGTTGCGCTGCTGCCCGGCGACGCGGAATTCGTAATGCAGATGCGGGCCGGTCGCCAGGCCGGTCATGCCGACGTAGCCGATCACCGTGCCCTGGTTGATGCGCTGGCCGGCCTTGATCTTGCCGAAGCGCGACATGTGCCCGTACAGCGTGCTGAAGTTCCTGCCGTGGTCCAGGATCACCACATTGCCGTAGCCGCGCTGGGTGCCGACGAACACCACCCGTGCATCGCCAGCGGCCATGATTGGCGTCCCCGATGCTGCCGCGTAGTCCACGCCCTTGTGCATGCGCATCGTGCCCAGCACCGGATGCTTGCGCGCGCCAAAGGTCGAGCTGATGCGGCTATAGGCCACCGGCATGCGGATGAAGCTCTTCTTCAATGGCCGGCCGTTGATGTCGAAATACTCGGCCGGCTTGCCGGCACGCTCGAAGCGGAAACCGGTGTAGGTCTTGCCGCCGGTGGTGAAGGTCGCCGCCAGGATGTCGCCGGTGTTGATGCGCTCGCCCTCGCGCCAGGTCTCGTCCATCACCACGCTGAAGCGATCGCCCGGCTGCAGATCCTTGTCGAAGTCGATGTCGTACTTGAAGATCTCGTCGGTCATGATCGCCACCGCCGCCGGCGACAGCCCCGACTTGCCGGCCGAGGCGTACAGCGAGCTGCTGATTTCGCCGCTTGCCACCACCGTGCGCGTGGTCGTGGCGCGCTCGGTGACGTTCTCGCGCACGCTGTCGCCCAGCAGGCGCAGCTCCACGCGGTGGCTGTCGTCGCGATCGAAGCGCAATGCGCGCAGCTCGCCCGGCGTCGGCATGTCGAAGGCGATCTCGGCGCCCGGACGCAGCTTGGTCAGCGCCTCCTTGGTGCCCGGATGCGCCAGTACCTGGTACATCACCGCCGTCGGGATTCCCAATTCGCCGAACAAGGTGCTCAGCGTCTGCCCCGATTTGACCTGCAGGATTTCCCAGTCGGTGCTCGGTGCCAGCTGCTTGCGGGCCGGCACCAACGGCGGCAACGGCAGGGCCAGCGTGGAATGGCTGGACAGCGGCGCATCGATGGCATTGGAAAAGCCCGGCACGATCGTGGCCACCAGCGCACCGATGGTCGCGAACAGGCTGGCGTGGATCCAGTGCCGGCGCGTCCATTGGTCGTTGAATGCCGCCGGAAGATGCGCCTTGAGCTTGCGATGCAGGGCAGTGTCGTGGAGGACGTGGAGGCGTTCGTGAAAGCGCCGCTTGCGTGCACGGCCCTGCTCTGAGTTCTGCATCGTTCAAATTCCTCGCTGGCTCGAAGTGCGAGCCCAATCGCCGGTACCATAGACAGCCTGTAACAGCGCGTCAAACCATTGAGCCTGTTCAACATTTTCATTTGGCGTGGAATTAACCCGCGTTTAACATCGTTCACGTTTTTTGACGGCAAACGCCGCTGGAGTCTGTGGTTGGCCACTATCGAAGAATCCCTCGCACTCATCGGCCGCGGCGCCGAGGAGATCCTCAAGCTCGATCAGCTCGAAGCGCGCCTGAAATCCGGCGTGCCGTTGCGGGTCAAGGCCGGGTTCGATCCCACCGCGCCGGATCTGCATCTGGGCCACACCGTGCTGCTCAACAAGATGCGGCAGTTCCAGCAGCTCGGGCATCAGGTGATTTTCCTGATCGGCGACTTCACCGGAATGATCGGTGACCCGAGCGGCAAGAACGTCACCCGCAAGCCGCTGAGCCGCGACGATGTGCTGGCCAACGCGCGCACCTATGAGGAGCAGGTCTTCAAGATCCTGGACCGCGAACGCACCGAGGTGCGCTTCAACTCCGAGTGGTTCGGCCAGATGAGCGCGGCGGACATGATCAAGCTGTCCGCGCAGCACACCGTGGCACGCATGCTCGAGCGCGACGATTTCGCCAAGCGCTTCAACGGCCAGCAACCGATCGCCATCCACGAGTTCCTGTATCCGCTGGTCCAGGGCTACGACTCGGTCGCCTTGAAGGCGGACGTCGAACTGGGCGGGACCGACCAGAAGTTCAACCTGCTGATGGGGCGCGGCCTGCAGGAGCACTACGGCCAGGCCCCGCAGGTCGTGCTGACCATGCCGCTGCTGGAAGGCCTGGACGGGGTGGCCAAGATGTCCAAGTCGCTGGGCAACTACATCGGCATCAACGAGCCGGCCATCGACATCGTCACCAAGACCATGAAGATCGGCGACGAACTGACCTGGCGCTGGATCGATCTGCTGTCTTTCGACATCGGTGTTGCCGAGGCCGCGCGCCTGAAAGAACAGGTCGCCTCCGGTGACCTGCACCCGCGCGAGGTCAAGTTGCGTCTGGCGCGCGAACTCACCGCGCGCTTCCACGATGCCGCCACTGCAGAGCAGGCCATCGCCGGCTGGCACGCCGTGGTGACAGGGCAGGGCGACACCAGCCTGTTGCCGCTGCAGGAGGTGGCCGTGCCGGCCGAAGGTCTGCGGATCGCAAGTCTGCTCACCGCCGCCGGCCTGACGCCCAGCAATTCGGAGGCCACGCGTAAGCTCAAGGAACGTGCGGTCAAGATCGATGGTGAAGTGGTCGAAGATCCGGCACGTCAGTTTGGGCCGGGCTTCGAGGGTGTCATCCAGGTGGGGAAGCGTAATTTCGCCCGCGTTGCGCTGGTCAGCGCCTGAGCTGGCGGAAGGTTGCTGCATGGCAGCGATGTCGGCGCCGGGATGACATCTATATAGAGGCATCGGACGGCTGACGCAGGATCAGCGGCTTGCTGCGGCAACAACGAAGGGCGTGCGGCTATAGATGGCAGCGGGATCGTGAAAAATTTTTCACAAACCCCTTCCCAAACGTCCCGGTTGGGCCTATAGTTCGCCTCCCCCGACGCAACGGCCCCGCAAATGCGGAACCAGAGCGGAAGGGTTCGAAAATGCCTTGATTTAAGGTGTTGACGAAACGAAAAAGCCGGCTATGATGGGCGGCTCGCTACACGGAAAGATGCTTCGGCAGATTGAGGTGCAGCGGCGGCAACTTCCTCTTCACGAGGGGTTGACGAAGATGAAAAGCCT
>NZ_QEZG01000025.1:0-83927 GCF_003993495.1 Xanthomonas sp. BRIP62418 | reverse complement strand
GCCTGCACAATTGGGGATTCGCATCGTGGAAGCCCAGCTTTTGCCAATCCCAAATCCCCAATCCCGAGCCCCAATTGCACCTCCCCGCCCCGCCGGCTATACTCCGCCGGCTGTTTTGCGTATTGCACGCAGTGCGTCGTTCACGTCGGACGTCACCGACGAATTCACACCTGCCGCCGCCATCCGTGCCGGGGTGCCCCCAACAGGGGGTTCGACACGGAGGCGACAGGGAAGCCCAACCCCGGAATCATGTGCGTTTTGATGCGAGTCCCTCGCAACAGCCCGCACATCCATGTGCGGACTTTTCAAAGTCAAGGCCGCGCACGGTGATTCCGCTATCAGGAGTTACTTCAATGCCCCAAGTCACCATGCGTCAGATGCTGGAAGCCGGCGTCCATTTCGGTCACCAGACCCGCTACTGGAACCCCAAGATGGCGCCGTACATCTTCGGCGCGCGCGGCAAGATCCACATCATCAACCTCGAGAAGACCGTTCCGCTCTTCAATGACGCGATGAACTTCCTCTCCTCGATCGCGCAGAAGCGCGGCACCGTGCTGTTCCTGGGCACCAAGCGCAGCGCGCGCGAGTCCATCAAGGAAGAAGCCGAGCGTTGCGGCATGCCGTTCATGACCCAGCGCTGGCTGGGCGGCACCCTGACCAACTTCCGTACCGTCAAGCAGTCGGTTGCCCGCCTGAAGGAACTGGAGTCGGCCGAGACCGACGGCACCTTCGACAAGCTGGTCAAGCACGAAGTGCTGGGCCTGCGTCGCGAGCGCGAGAAGCTGGACGCCTCGCTGGGCGGCATCAAGGAAATGAACCGCCTGCCCGACGCGATCTTCGTGATCGACATCGGCCATGAAGACATCGCCATCAAGGAAGCCAAGAAGCTCGGCATTCCGGTGATCGCGGTGGTGGACACCAACTACGATCCGGCCCTGGTCGACTACGCCATCCCGGGTAACGACGACGCCATCCGTGCCGTGCAGCTGTATGCACGCGCCGCTGCCGACGCCGTGCTGGAAGGCAAGGCCGCTGCGCCGAATTCCGCGTCGGTGCGCGAGGAAGAGTTCTCCGCCGAGTCCGCCGACGAAGGCAAGGGCCGTCGCGCTCCGGCCAAGAAGGGCGACAAGAAGGCTGACGCGCCGGCCGACGCGGCCGCTCCGGCTGCCGAGTAATCGGCCTGCAATGCGGCCGCACCATGCTGTGCGGCCGCAGCCCCGACGGGTCCACCGCGGCCCGTCGCCGAGGCCACCGAACATCTCTACGGGGGCGGCCGGCATGGCTGCGTCGTCTCCTACTGGCGGAACATTCCGCCGCACGCATTCGTCCATATGAGGTAATTCCATGGAAATCACTGCTTCCCTGGTCAAGGAACTGCGCGAGCGCACCGGCGCCGGCATGATGGAGTGCAAGAAGGCACTCGTCGAAAACGCAGGCGACATCGACGCCGCTGCCGAATGGCTGCGCAAGTCCGGCCTGGCCAAGGCCGACAAGAAGGCTGACCGCGTTGCCGCCGAAGGCCGCATCGCCACCGCACAGGCCGGCGGCAAGGCCGTGCTGGTCGAAGTCAACTCCGAGACCGACTTCGTCGCCAAGGACGAGAACTTCCTGGCCTTCACCGAGACCGTGGCCACCGCCGCGCTGAACGCGGACGCAGCCGATGCCGAAGCGCTCAAGAGCGTCAAGCTCGACAGCGGCGAGACCATCGAAGAGCGTCGCGCCGCGGTCATCGCCAAGGTCGGCGAGAACCTGCAGGTGCGTCGCCTGGTGCGTATCGACAGCGCCAACAACGTCGCAGCCTACGTGCACGGCGGCCGCATCGGCGTGCTGGTCGAGCTGAAGGGTGGCGACGTCGAGCTGGCTCGCGGCATCGCCATGCACATCGCCGCGATGAACCCGCCGCACGTCAAGGCCTCCGACGTCCCGGCCGAGTTCATCGCCAAGGAAAAGGAAATCGAACTGGCCAAGATGTCCGAGAAGGACAAGGCCAAGCCGGCCGAGATCCTGGAAAAGATCATCAGCGGCAAGATCAGCAAGATCGTCAACGAAGTGACGCTGTACGGCCAGCCGTACGTGCTGAACACCGACCAGACCGTCGAGCAGGCGGTCAAGGCCGCCGGTGCCGACGTGGTCGGCTTCCAGCGCCTGGCCGTTGGCGAAGGCATCGAGAAGGTGGTGGAAGACTACGCCGCCGAAGTGATGAAGCAGGCCGGACTGGCCTGATCCTCGCCGCACCATAGAAAAAGCCGCGGCCTGCCGCGGCTTTTTTTTTGCCCGGCGCTGGCGCGCGCGCCAGCAACGCGCGAAACTGAAGCGAACGCATCCGCCAGGCCCGCAACCGGCCTCAACATCTACAGATGTCGTGGCGGTGGCCGCTACAGCTGGATGCCGACCAGGCTTTCCGCGTCCATCACGCACGCGCTGCAGCGCGGCGGCGGCCAAGCATGGCGTGCCCCATTAACGAACGCAGCGGTATGCTTGCGTTCACCGTCGGCGATGACCCATGCAACCAGATCTACAGGCCGCCCTGCACTATTGCCGCAACCTGCCGTCGCCTCCGGGTGTGGCGCTGCGCGTCATCGAGCTGGCGCAGGACCCCGACGTGGACATGACCACCACGGCCAACGTCATCGGCATGGACATGGCATTGAGCGCGCGCATGCTGCGGGTTGCCAATTCGCCGCTGTACGCCAGCCGCCGCCGTATCGACAACCTCGGCCAGGCGCTGACCATGCTCGGCCTCAACGCGACCCTGAGCCTGGCACTGGGGTTTTCGATGGTGCACGGCGTGCGCAGCACCTTCGCCGCGCATCCGCTGCATGAGCGCATCTGGCGCCGTGCCGGGCTGTGTGCGCTGGCCAGCCGCATCCTCGGGCAGGCCTACGGCATCCGCAAACCCGAAGAACTCATGCTGGCCGGCCTGCTGCAGGACATCGGCAAGCTGGCCCTGCTGCAGGGCGCGCCCGAGCTGTATGCGCCGCTGCTGGAGCAGGCGCCGGACAACGCCGCGCTGCTCGAGGCCGAACGCGAGCAGCTGGGCGCCACCCATGCCGAAGTCGGCGCCTGGCTCGCGCATCAGTGGCAGTTGCCGCCGTACCTGCAGAACGCCATCGCGCAAAGCGAGCAAGAGCCCGCCAGCCTGGAGCCGTTCATGGCCTGTGTCGCGCTGTCCGGGCGCCTGGCCGACATCTGGCTGTCGGCCAGTGCCGTGGCGGCCACCGAACACGCCCAACAACAGGCGCAGGAGGTGCTGGACCTGGACGCCGAACGCTTCGAGAAGGTGATCGAACGCATCGCCGAATCGCTGCCCGAACTGGAAGCCCTGTTCGACATTCGCGTGCCGCAGCCCGAGCACATCCAGATGATCTTCGAGCAGGCGCGCGAACTGGCGATGCTGCGCAGCCTGCGCGAATTGCAGGACGTGGCCGAAGCGCGCCGGCATGCCGACGAATCGGAAAACCGCATGCGCCATCTGGCCGAACAGGCCAGCCGCGATGCGTTGACCGGCGTGTTCAATCGCCATCAGCTCGGCACTGCGCTCGCGCACGAGTTCGAGTTGGCATCGCGCCAGAACTGGCCGCTGTCGATCGCCTTCATCGACCTGGACGACTTCAAGCGCGTCAACGATGCGCATGGTCACCTGGTCGGCGACGAGGTACTGCGCAACTTCGCGCAGACGCTGCAGCGCATGGTGCGCACCAGCGACCTGGTCGCCCGCTATGGCGGCGAGGAATTCCTGGTGATCCTGCCCAACACCGCGGCCGAAGCGGCATTGATGGTGGTCGAGCGCATCCTGGCCGAAACCGCACGCACGCCGATGGCGCAACTGCAGGGCGGCCCGCTGCACATCACCTTCTCGGCGGGGCTGGCCACCCACGGCGGCGACGACCGCCAGTTCGAGAGCATCGAGCATCTGCTGCAGGCCGCCGACAGCACGCTGTACCGCTCCAAACATCGCGGCCGCAACCGCGTCACCGCCTACGATGCGACCGACGTGCCGACACCGCAGCCGCCGCGCGCGCACTGAGCAACACGTCACGTCATTGCCAACTACCGAATTTTTACCACGCCCGGTGACAGGCTTCCGCTAGACTTGCCGGCGTTTGCCGATCCCCCACACCGAGGTTTCCCCCATGTCCGAACTTGCCTATCGCCGCATTCTTCTCAAACTTTCCGGGGAGGCGCTGATGGGAGACGGGGATTACGGCATCGATCCCAAGGTCATCAACCGCCTCGCCCATGAAGTGATCGAAGCCCAGCAGGCCGGCGCGCAGGTCGCCCTGGTGATCGGCGGCGGCAACATCTTCCGCGGCGCCGGCCTGGCCGCCAGCGGCATGGACCGCGTCACCGGCGACCACATGGGCATGCTGGCCACCGTGATCAACGCGCTGGCGATGCAGGATGCGCTGGAGAAGCTTGGCGCCAAGGTGCGCGTGATGAGCGCGATCAAGATCAACGATGTCTGCGAGGACTTCATCCGCCGTCGCGCGATCCGCCACCTGGAAAAGGGCCGCATCGCGATCTTCGCCGCCGGCACCGGCAATCCGTTCTTCACCACCGACTCGGGCGCGGCGCTGCGCGCGATCGAGATCGGCGCCGACCTGCTGCTCAAGGCAACCAAGGTCGACGGCGTCTACGACAAGGACCCGAAGAAGCACACCGATGCGGTGCGTTACGACAGTCTGACCTACGACCAGGTCATCCTGCAGGGCCTGGAAGTGATGGACACCGCCGCCTTCGCCCTGGCGCGCGACAGCGACCTGCCGCTGCGCATCTTCGGCATGAGCGAGCCCGGCGTGCTGCTGCGCATCCTGCACGGCGAGCAGATCGGCACGTTGGTGCAGGGCCGCAGCTGAGGGCGGGATTGGGGAATCGGGATTCGGGAATCGCAAAAGCGCAGCGCTGACGCCTGCGTTGATGCCTGTCCGTCGAGCGCCTGCAGTGGGAAGCGGCGCCATCAGGTGAACCGGCTGCGCGGGTCCTGACGACCCGCGAGTCGTGAAACCTCAGTCCCGGCTATAATCTCCGGATTCAGCTCCACACGGATTCCGGCGATGCTCAACCAGATCAAACAAGACGCGCTCACGCGCATGACCAAGAGCATCGATGCTCTGCGCCATTCCCTGACCACGGTGCGCACCGGCCGCGCCTCTCCGGCGCTGCTGGACGGCATCAAGGTCAAGGCCTACGGCACCGACACCCCCCTCAACCAGGTTGCCAGCATCAGCGTCTCCGAAGGCCGCTCGCTGGTCATCAGCCTGTTCGACAAGGGCATGATCAAGGACGTCGAGAAGGCGATCTATGCCTCGGATCTGGGCCTGACCCCGACCGTGGTCGGCACCGTGATCCGTCTGAACCTGCCGCCGCTGACCGAGGAGCGCCGCAAGGAGCTCAGCAAGTCCGTGCATGGCGAGGGCGAGGACAGCAAGGTGGCCATCCGCAACATCCGTCGCGATGCCAACCAGCAGGTCAAGGATCTGCTCAAGGACAAGGCGGTCACCGAAGACGAGGCGCGCAGCGCCGAGGACGACATCCAGAAGCTGACCGACAAGGCCATCAAGGATGTGGATGAGGTCGTCAAGGCCAAGGAACAGGAACTGATGACGGTCTGATCGTGGCATCGCCTGCCATGCATCCAGCACCTTCCGCTGCCGCCGTGCCGCGCCACATTGCCATCATCATGGATGGCAATGGGCGTTGGGCGCAGCGTCGGCGGCGTCCGCGCATGATCGGTCATCGCGCCGGCGCGCGCGCGGTCAACCGCACCATCGACTTCTGCCTGGAAAAAGGCGTCTCGGCGCTCACCCTGTTCGCGTTTTCCAGTGAAAACTGGGGGCGCCCGCAGGAGGAAGTCGATGCGCTGATGAAACTATTCCTGCATGCACTCGACCGCGAGGTCGACGAGCTGCAGCGACGCGGCGTGCAAGTGCGCTTCATCGGCGATCGCGGCCGCTTCGCGGCGCCGCTGCGCGAGCGCATGGCCGGCGCAGAACGCATCACCGCGGCCAATTCGCGCCTGGTGCTGAGCATTGCCGCCAGCTACGGCGGCCGCCAGGACATTGCGCTGGCCGCGCGGGCCCTGGCCGAAGAAGTGGCGGCCGGTCGCCTGCAACCGCAGCAGATCGACGAAGCGCTGCTGGCCAGCCGCGTCGCATTGGCCGACCTGCCGGCACCGGACCTGTTCATCCGCACTGGTGGCGACACCCGCATCAGCAATTTCCTGCTGTGGCAGCTGGCCTATACCGAACTGTGGTTCACCGAAACCCTGTGGCCGGAGTTCGATGCCGGCGTGCTGCAGCAGGCACTGGATGACTACGCCGGGCGCGAACGCCGCTACGGCCTGACCAGTGCCCAGATCGCCGACAAGGCGACGGAGAGCTCCTCCGCATGACCAAGACCCGCGTGATTGCCGCGCTGATCATGGCGCCGCTCGCCATCTGCGCGATCGTGCTGCTGCCCACGCAATGGCTGGCGGCGCTGGCGGCGATCCTGTTCCTGACCGGTCTGTGGGAGTGGCTCAAGCTCTCCGGCATCGACGACAGCCTGCCGCGCACCGTGCTGCTGATGCTCAATCTGCTGCTGATGGTGCTGATGGTGTGGGCCTCGGCTGGCTCCATGGTGCTGTTCCAGATCGCCGCCCTGGTGGGGGTGGTCTGGTGGCTGCTGGCGCTGCTGTGGCTGCGCTTTTTCACCTTCGGTGCCGATCACGGCAACGGCCAGGCGCGCGCGCTCAAGCTCGCCGCCGGCACGCTGGCGGTCTTGCCGGCCTGGGCCGCGCTGGTGCTGCTGCATGCCAACCCGGACAAGGGCAACCTGTGGCTGCTGACCGCGCTGACCATGGTGTGGGCGGCCGATTCGGGCGCCTATTTCGCCGGCCGCGCGTTCGGCAAGCACAAGCTGGCACCGCGGGTCAGCCCCAACAAGACCATCGAAGGCCTGCTCGGCGGCATGGTCGCCGGCATCGTGGTCGCCTGCGCGTTCGGCTTGCTGGCCGGGCTCACCCTGGCGCACGTGCCGCAGCTGATCCTGGTGGCGGCGGTGGCGGTGCTGGCCTCGGTGCTGGGCGATCTGTTCGAGAGCCTGCTCAAGCGCCATGCCGGCGCCAAGGACTCGGGCGCGGTGATTCCGGGCCACGGCGGCGTGCTGGATCGCATCGACGGCGTGCTCGCCGCCCTGCCGGTGTTCGCACTCGGCAAGGAAATTCTCGGGTTCTAGATATGGCTGGCTCTGCTCTCCGTCACGTCGCCGTCTTCGGCGCCACCGGCTCGATCGGTGCATCGGCACTGGATGTGATCGCCCGTCATCCGCAGCGGCTGCGTGTCAGCGTGCTGTCGGCCGGCAGCAAGGTCGACGCGCTGCTGGCGCTGTGCGTCACCCATCGCCCTGCGCACGCAGTGATCGCCGACCACTCCCTGTACCCGGCGCTGCGCGACGGTTTGCGCGCGGCCGGACTGGCCACCCAGGCCCACGCCGGCAGCGAGGCCCTGGACGCGCTGGCTGCCAGCGATGCCTGCGATACCGTGGTGGCGGCGATCGTGGGAGCGGCCGGCCTGCCGTCCACGCTGGCCGCGGCCGGCGCCGGCAAGCGCCTACTGCTGGCCAACAAGGAATCGCTGGTGCTGGCCGGCGAATTGCTGACCCGCACCGCGGCTGCGGCCGGCGCCGAGATCATCCCGATCGACAGCGAGCACAGCGCCATCTTCCAGTGCCTGCGCTCCTGCGACGCCAGCCGCGGCGTGCGCCGGGTCATCCTGACCGCGTCCGGCGGTCCGTTCCGTGGCTGGGACCGCGCCGCGCTCGGTGCGGTCACGCCCGCGCAGGCGGTCGCACATCCCAAATGGTCGATGGGGCCGAAGATTTCGGTGGATTCGGCGACGCTGATGAACAAGGGCCTGGAAGTGATCGAAGCGCATCACCTGTTCGGCCTGCCCGGCGCCCGGATCGATGTGCTGGTGCATCCGCAGAGCCTGGTGCACTCGCTGGTGGAATTCGTCGACGGCTCCACCCTGGCCCAGCTCGGCCTGCCCGACATGCGCACCACGCTGGCGGTCGGCCTGGCGTGGCCGGAGCGGGTCGAGTCAGGCGTTGGCGGGCTGGACCTGCTGACCCAGGGGCGGCTGGATTTCGAGGCGCCGGACACGGCCGCCTTCCCGTGCCTGCGCCTGGCCTGGGAGGCGCTGGAGGCCGGCGGGACCGCGCCTGCGATCCTGAACGCGGCCAATGAAGTGGCTGTTTCAGCGTTTCTTCAGGGCCAGGTGGGTTTCCTAGCGATTCCCGCGTTGGTCGAACACACACTGACAACGCTCGCACGGCACAATGCCGACTCCCTCGACACCCTGCTGTCTGCCGATGCGCAAGCGCGGCAGATCACCGAACGCGCCCTCGCCAATCACCGCCTTCATGCCTGATCGATTTACGCAACCGAGTTGCATCCATGGGTGATTTCATCGGTTCGGTCTGGTGGATGATCGTCAGCCTGGGCGTGTTGGTGACCTTCCACGAATTCGGGCACTTCTGGGTCGCGCGCCGCTGCGGCGTCAAGGTGCTGCGCTTTTCGGTGGGCTTCGGCAAGCCGTTGTGGATGCGTCGTGACCGCCACGGCACCGAGTTCGTGGTGGCGGCCATTCCGCTGGGCGGCTACGTCAGGATGCTCGACGAACGCGAAGGCGACGTGCATCCGGCCGAGCAGGACCAGGCCTTCAACCGCAAGACGGTATGGCAGCGCATCGCCATCGTCGCCGCCGGCCCCATCGCCAACCTGTTGCTGTGCATGGCGATGCTGTGGGCGATGTTCGTGGTCGGCAAGCAGGATTACTCGGCCACCATCGGCCGCGCCGACGGTCTGGCCGCCGAAGCCGGCCTGAGCCCGGGCGAGCGCATCGTGCGCATCGATGGGCGCAGTGTCAGCAGCTGGAGCGATGCCAGCATGCAGCTCACCACGGCGGCGATGGACCAGCGCGACATCCGCGTGCTGACCGCCACCGAAGGCGCCGGCAACCGCGAGCACACGCTGCGCCTGTCGCAGCTGCCAGCCGGCTTTGACGAGCGCCGCGTGGCGTCGCTGGCCGGTATCGGCTGGCAGTTCATGCTGCAGCCGCCGGTGGTGGGCCAGGTGGTCGCCGGCTCGGCGGCGCAGGGGCTGCTGCAGCCGGGCGACCGCATCGTGGCCATCGACGGCCAGCCGATCCGGTCGGCCGACGAGATTCCCGCCCAGCTGCAGGCACTGGGCGCGCAGGGCGGGACCGGCATGATCGAGGTCGCGCGCGGCGACGACCGGCTGGCGCTGGAAATCGCCCCGCGCCGGTCGCCGCAGGGGCAATGGCTGCTCGGCGTGGGGTTTGCGCCAGCGCAAGCGCCGGCCTACGACAGCCGCCAGCAGTACGGCATGTTCGCCGCGGTGCCTGCCGCGATCCGCGAGACCGGCCGGATGACCGCCGACTCGCTGGGCATGATGAAGCGCATGCTGACCGGCCAGGCCTCGGTCAAGAACATCTCCGGCCCGGTCACCATTGCGCGCGCCGCCAACGCCTCGGCCGAACGCGGGCTCGACTGGTTCCTGTATTTCCTGGGCTTGCTGTCGCTCAGCCTGGCGATCATCAACCTGATGCCGATCCCGATCTTGGACGGTGGGCATCTGCTGTATTACCTTATCGAGTTGGTCAAGGGCAGCCCGATCAGCGAACGGGCCATGATTGCCGGGCAATATGTCGGCCTGGCGGTCCTGGCCGGGCTGATGGGACTGGCGTTCTACAACGACATCCTCGGCCTGGTTCCACGATGAAGCTGCTCCACTCCTTCCGCCTGTTGTCGTCGTCATACGTCGGCATCCAGCAACACCCGAAATCGACTCCAACCGGATGTGACATGACGCGTCTTCCCACTCGCCGCCTGCTTGCCCTCGCTCTCGCCGCCGGCCTCAGCCTGCCAGTCGTTGCCCAGGCCGCAGAGCCGTTCGTTGCCAGCGACATCCGCGTCGACGGCCTGCAGCGCATCGCCTCCGGCACCGTGTTCACCTATCTGCCGGTGAACCGCGGCGACACCGTGGACGATGGCAAGGTCGCCGACTCGATCCGTGCGTTGTACCGCACCGGCTTCTTCGAGGACGTGCAGCTGGATCGCCAGGGCAACATCCTGGTGATCACCGTGAAGGAGCGCCCGGCGATCAACAAGCTCACCGTGACCGGCAACAAGGACATCAAGTCCGAGGAACTGCTCAAGGGCCTGGGCGACATCGGCCTGACCGAGGGGGGCACCTTCGACCGCCTGAGCCTGGACCGCGTGACCCAGGAGCTGACCCGCCAGTACAACAACCGCGGCAAGTACAACGTCGAGATCACCCCGACGGTCAGCCCGCTGGACCGTAACCGCGTGGACGTGGCGATTGCGATCAAGGAAGGCAAGGCGGCCAAGATCCGCCACGTCAACCTGATCGGCACCGAGAAGTTTGCCAACGAGGATATTCTGGAGAACTGGGAATCCAAGGAGCACAACTGGGCCTCGTGGTATCGCCGCGACGACCAGTACTCCAAGGAAAAGATGTCCGGCGACCTGGAGAAGCTCAACTCCTGGTACCTGGACCGCGGCTACGTGGACTTCAGCATCGACTCCACCCAGGTGTCGATCAGCCCGGACAAGCGCGACATGTTCGTCAGCGCCGGCGTCACCGAGGGCGAGCAGTACAAGATTTCCGAGATCAAGGTCACCGGCGACACAGTGCTGCCGCAGGCCGACATCGAGCGCCTGGTCATCCCCAAGGCCGGCGACATCTTCTCGCGTGCGCTGCTTGAGTACACCTCCGATGCGATCACCAATACGCTGAGCAACGTCGGTTACGCCTTCGCCAAGGTCAACCCGATCCCCACCCCGAACCGCGAGGACCGCACTGTCGCGGTGAACCTGCAGGTGGTGCCGGGCCCGCGCGTGACCGTGCGCCGCATCCTGTACAAGGGCAACAGCCGCACCTCGGACGAAGTGCTGCGCCGCGAGATGCGCCAGTTCGAAAACACCTGGTATTCGCAGGCGGCGATCGACCGTTCCAAGATCCGCCTGCAGCGCCTGGGCTACTTCGAGAGCGTGGATGTGGAAACGCCGGCCGTGCCGGGCAGCAACGACCAGGTCGACGTGGTCTACAACGTCAAGGAGACCACCTCCGGCAGCTTCGTGTTCGGCCTGGGCTACTCGCAGAGCTTCGGTGTGACCACCTCGGTGCAGCTGTCGCAGAACAACTTCCTGGGCGGCGGCAACCGGGTGGCGGTGGAAGCCTCGCGCAGCAGCTACCAGCAGCGCTACGCGTTCTCCTACACCAACCCGTTCTTTACCGACGACGGCGTGTCGCTGGGCTACAACCTGTCCTGGCGCTCGCTGGACTACTCGGACTTCAACACCGCCCAGTACAACAGCAAGAATGGTTCGGCGCAGGTGGTGTTCGGCGTGCCGATCACCGAGAACGATACCGTCTCGGCGATGGTCGGCATCGACAGCAACCAGATCAATACGTTCCAGGGCCAGACCCCGCAGGCGATCATCAATTACATCGATGCAATCGGTACTAGCACCTTCCATGCCTGGCGCACAGAGCTGGGCTGGGCACGCGATACCCGCAACGACTTCTTCATGCCCACCCGTGGCATGTACCAGCGCGTCGGCCTGGAGACCACCCTGCCCGGCTCCACGGTCGAGTACTACAAGTTCAACTACCAGATCTCCAACTACTGGCCGATCATCCCGGCGATCGTGTTGAACACCCGCTTCGAGCTGGGTTACGGCGACAGTTATGGCAATGACAGCCGCCGCGACATATGCGGCGTAGTCACCAACACTAACAACATCCCCACCTACACAGAGCAAGGCTGCAACGGCAGCAACCTGATCCGTACTGTCACTGCGACCGGGCTGCCTTTCTACGAGAACTTCTACGCCGGCGGTACCAACTCGGTGCGCGGCTTCGAAGACAACACGCTGGGCCCCCGTTCGGAACGCACTGTCAATTACTCGCGCGGCCAGCCGCTGGGTGGCTCGTTCAAGACCGTCGGTTCGGTGGAAATGTACTTCCCCAAGCTGTTCGACAGCCCGTCGGCACGCGTGTCGGCGTTCTTCGACTTCGGTAACGTCTACGACGGCGTGGACAACTTCAAGGCCAACGAGCTGCGTGCGTCCACCGGCGTGGCGCTGTTGTGGCGCGCCCCGGTCGGCCCCATCTCGATCAGCTACGCATTCCCGCTGAAAAAGGAAGACAACGACGAGATCGAACGTCTGCAGTTCACCTTCGGCGGCCAGTTCTAATAGCGAACGGCAACAAAGAAGGCGGCCCGCGCAAGCGGGCCGCCCGTGTATCACCGGTTGGATGTGGGCCGGTCAGAACCAGCTGTCCAACCATGTGGAGACGGTGTTGGACAGACAGCTGGCGATGTCGCCGGCAGGCAGGCTGAGACACTGCAGCTGCTGCTCACCGGTTGCCCTGCCCTGCTCGACATCGAAGGATTGGGCCGATGCACCTGCGACCGCGCCCATCATGACCAGACCACCAAGGATGGAAAGAACGGTTTTCATATGCGTGTTCCTGGATTGGCCGCTTGATTGCGACAGGACCCTAGATACGCAGGCTTTGTTGGGAACTGTTTAATGGTGTTTTCTCCCCGTTAAAGCGGCTCTCCCACACTTACAAGAGGTTCACCCTGATGCGCTTGACCGCCAGTGCGATTGCCGAACAATTTGGTCTGACCGTCATCGGTGATGGCGCCATCGAAGTCAGTGGCGTCGCCACCCTGGCGCATGCCGGCGCCGGGCAACTGAGCTTCCTGTCCAATCCGCGCTACCGGCCGCAGCTGGGCCAGAGCCAGGCCGCCGTGGTGGTGCTGCGCGCCGACGATGCGCAGGACGCACGCGGCACCGCGCTGGTCGCCAAGGATCCCTACACCGCCTTCGCCAAGATTGCCGCCTTGTTCGATGTGGCGCCGGTGCGCGAACCGGGCATTCACCCGTCGGCCGTGGTCGATTCCAGTGCCCAGGTCTCGCCGAGCGCGCATGTCGGCCCGTTCGTCAGCATCGGTGCGCGTAGCCGCGTGGGCGATGGCTGCGTGATCGGCACCGGCAGCATCATCGGCGAGGATTGCGTGGTCGATGACGGCAGCGAGCTGCTCGCCCGCGTCACCCTGGTCACCCGGGTGCGCCTGGGCAAGCGCGTGCGCATCCATCCCGGTGCGGTGATCGGCGCCGACGGCTTCGGCCTGGCGATGGATGCCGGCCACTGGATCAAGGTGCCGCAGCTGGGCGGTGTGGTGATCGGCGACGATTGCGAGATCGGCGCCAACACCTGCATCGACCGCGGTGCACTGGAAGACACCGTGCTGGAAGAAGACGTGCGCGTGGATAACCTGGTGCAGATCGCGCACAACTGCCACATCGGCGCACATAGCGCCATCGCCGGCTGCACCGGAATCGCCGGCAGCGCCAAGATCGGCCGTTACTGCCTGCTTGGCGGGCATGTCGGCGTGGTCGGGCACCTGGAGATCTGCGACAAGGTCGTGATCACCGGCAAGTCGGTGGTGCGCAATTCCATCCATGAGCCGGGCGAGTATTCGTCCGGCACCCCTCTCACCGACAATCGCACGTGGCGCAAGAATGCCGCGCGCTTCAAACAACTCGATGTGCTGGCAAGGCGCATCCTGGCTGTGGGCAAGGAGAAAGAATGAGTCACCCCACTTACGAGCTGCCGATTGACGTCAACCAGATCCAGACGCTGATCCCGCACCGCTATCCGTTTCTGCTGATCGACCGGGTTGTCGACCTCGACCTGGAAGCCAAGCGCATCGTCGGGCAGAAGAACGTCAGCATCAACGAGCCATTTTTTCAGGGCCATTTTCCTACCCGCCCGGTGATGCCCGGCGTGCTGATCATCGAGGCACTGGCGCAGGCCGGTGGCGTGATGACCCAGCTCGGGCTGGGGCGCGACGCGCTATCCAAGCTGTTCTACATGGTCAAGGTCGACAACGCCCGCTTCAACAAGCAGGTGGTGCCGGGTGACGTGCTGATGCTGGAAGTGCAGATGAAGCGCCTGATCCGCAACATGGGATGCTATTACGGCGAGGCCAAGGTCAACGGCGAAGTCGTGGCCAGCGCCGAAATCATGTGCGCCGGCGCCAAGGAATAACCCGTTTTTGGAGGTGAGACACGATGCGTGATCAAGCACCCTTGATTCATCCCACCGCCGTCATCGATCCGTCGGCGCAACTGGCCAGCGATGTGCGCGTGGGCGCGTTCTCGTTGATCGGCGCCGATGTGCAGATCGATGCGGGCACCGAGGTGGGGCCGCATTGCTCGATCCACGGCCCGACCCGGATCGGCCGCAACAACCGCTTCATCGGCCATGCCGCGATCGGCGGCGAACCGCAGGACAAGAAATACGCCGGCGAGCGCACCGAACTGGTGATCGGCAACGGCAACGTGATCCGCGAATTCGTCACCATCAATCGCGGCACCGGCGGCGGTGGCGGCATCACCGTGGTCGGCGACGACAACTGGATGCTGGCCTACACCCACGTGGCGCACGACTGCCATGTCGGCAACCACTGCGTGTTCTCCAACAACACCACGCTGGCCGGCCATGTCACCGTGGGCGACTACGTGATCATCAGCGGCTTTGCCGGTGCCCATCAGTTCTGCCGGATCGGCGCGCACGCCTTCCTGGGCATGGGCGCGCTGACCAACGGCGACGTGCCGCCGTTCACCATGGTCGGGAGCGAATCGCTGGGCCGCCCACGCGGCATCAACAACGAAGGGCTCAAGCGTCGCGGCTTCGATGCCGAGCGCATCACCGCGATCAAGCGCGCCTACCGCACGCTGTACGTCGCCGGGCTGCCGCTGGCCGAGGCCAAGCTGCAGCTGGCCGAACAGGCCAAGAGCAGCGAAGACGTGCGCGGGCTGCTCGAGTTCATTGAGGCGGCAGAAAGGCCGTTGTTGCGATGAAGGCCGGGATTCGGGATTCGGGATTGGGGATGCAAAGCGTCCTCGCCACACCGGGCCAAGTCGTGCACGACGCGCTGGCCAATCCCCAATCCCCAATCCCCAATCCCTGCTCCCCACGCATCGCGCTGATCGCAGGCGAAGCTTCCGGCGACATCCTGGGTGCCGGCTTGATCGAGCAGCTTCGGCGCCGCTATCCGGCTGCCGAGTTCGTCGGCATCGGCGGCGATGCGATGCGCGGGGCCGGCTGCCAGACCTGGTTCGATGCCAGCGAACTGGCGGTGATGGGGCTGACCGAAGTGCTCCAGCATCTGCCGCGGCTGCTGAAGCTGCGCCGCGCGTTTCGTGAGCGTGTGCTGGCATGGAAACCGGACGTGTTCATCGGCATCGATGCACCCGATTTCAATCTGTCGGTCGAGCGCTGGCTCAAGCAGCGCGGTGTGCGCACCGTGCATTACGTCAGCCCCTCGGTGTGGGCATGGCGCGAGAAGCGTGCGGAAAAGATCGGCGCCAGCGCCGACCTGGTGCTGTGCCTGTTTCCGATGGAGCCGCCGATCTACGCCAGGCACGGCATCGATGCGCGCTTTGTCGGCCACCCGATGGCCGACGACATCGCCTACCAGGCCGATCGCGCCGCTGCGCGCGCCAAGCTGGGTCTGTCCGCCTCCAGCACCGTGCTGGCGGTGTTGCCCGGCAGCCGGCATGGCGAGATCGGCAAGCTCGGCGAGACGTTCTTCCAGGCCGCCTGGCTGGTGTCCGAGCAGTTGCCCAACCTGCACGTGCTGGTCCCGGCGGCCAATCCTGGCTGCAAGCAGCTGCTGGCCGAGCAGTTGTCGCGCTCGTCGCTGCCGGTGCTGCGGTCGCACCTGCTCGATGGCCAGGCGCGCACCGCGATGCTGGCCGCCGACGTGGTGCTGCTGGCGTCGGGTACCGCGACGCTGGAGGCGATGCTGGTCAAGCGCCCGATGGTGGTCGGCTACAAGGTCGCCCCGCTCACCTACCGCATCGTCAAGACGCTGGGCCTGCTCAAGGTCAACCGCTACGCGCTGCCCAACATCCTGGCCAACGACGACCTCGCCCCGGAGCTGATGCAGGACGACTGCACCCCGGAGCGCCTGTGCGCAGCCCTGCTGGACTGGTTCAAGCACCCGGAAAAGGTCGCCGCCCTGCAACCACGCTATCTCGCCCTGCACGCAGAACTACGCTGCGACGCATCGGCACGCGCGGCCGATGCGGTGGCGGAGTTGCTGGAAGGCGGGGATTCGGGAGTGGGGATTGGGGATTCGCCAGGAGCAAAAACGTGAAGATCATTGCTTCGGGCACACACGCCGAGGCGCGCCAGTCGCCCTTGTTTGGCCAATCCCAAATCCCCAATGCCGAATCCCGGCGTTTGATCGCCGGTGTCGACGAAGCCGGGCGCGGCCCGCTGGCCGGGCCGGTGGCGGTGGCGGCGGTGGTGTTCGATCCCGGCAAGCCGCGCATCAACGGGCTGGACGATTCCAAGCAGCTGAGCGCGCAGCGGCGCGAGCAGTTGTATGCGCGCATCGTCGAGCGGGCGCTGGCGTGGTCGGTGGTGCTGATCGACAGCGAGGAGATCGACCGCATCAATATCTACCAGGCGACCATGCTGGGCATGCGGCGTGCGGTGGAGGGCGTGGCGCATGTGGCCGGGTTTGCCCGCATCGACGGCAACCGGGTGCCCAAGGGCCTGCCCTGCCCGGCCGAGGCCTTGATCGGCGGCGATGCGCTCGATCGCGCCATCATGGCCGCCTCGATCGTGGCCAAGGTCACCCGCGACCGCCTGATGCACGACCTGCACGTCCAGCACCCCGAATACCGCTTCGACCAGCACAAGGGCTACGCCACGCCGGTGCACCTGGCCGCGCTGCGCAGCCATGGGCCGTGCCCGCAGCACCGTCGCAGCTTCGCCCCGGTGCGGCGTGCATTGGGCATCGAGGCGGCGCAGTCGCCGTGGGACGTGCCCTGCGCGCCCCCGGCCGATGCGCTGCTGCTGGTCGACTGAGCGCCCCCTTCCAGGCTGCCCTGGCCCGGTCCCGGCGCCACCCACCAGTGGCGCGGAAACGGCCGGTGCAGCCAGGGCTTCGCGCAGCAAGTCACGCACGCCCAGCCCCGCACGCCCCGATCCGCGCAATCGCCACTGCTGCGCTGCATCCAGCTAGCCACAGCCTGAATCGGCCACACCGCCCAGCCCCCGTGGCAGCTGGCCGCGGCGCCGCGCCGGTGCTGTCAAGCCTTGTCCGACCCGACCACGCTCGCTACCCTGACCCCGCATTATTCCGGTCTCGCATGTCCACTTCCCGCTTCGTCCATCTGCACGTCCACACCGAGTTCTCGCTGGCGGATTCCACCATCCGTGTGCCCGAGAAACCGGATCAGGCTGACCCGAAAAAGGCCAAGCAGGCCAACCTGCTGAGCCGCGCGGTCGAACTCGACATGCCCGCGCTGGCGGTCACCGACCTCAACAACCTGTTCGCGCTGGTCAAGTTCTACAAGGCCGCCGAGGGCGTGGGCATCAAGCCGATCGCCGGCGCCGACGTGATGATCGCCACCCCGGACATGACGCCCTGGCGCATGACCCTGCTGTGCCGCGACCGCGAAGGCTACCTGAGCCTGTCGCGCCTGCTGACCCGCGCCTGGATGGAAGGCCACCGCCCCGAAGGCGGCGTGGCGATCCACCCCGAATGGCTGCAGAGCGGCCATGCCAACCTGTTCGCCCTGGCCGGCCGCGACAGCCTGGCCGGGCGCCTGTTCGGCGAGGGCCGCGCCGACCTGGCCGAGCAGCAGCTGGCCGACTGGCAGCGCGTGTTCGGCGACGGCCTGCATCTGGAACTCACCCGTACCGGGCGCCAGGGCGAAGAACGCTTCAACCAGTTCGCGCTGCATGCGGCCGGTGTGCGCGGCCTGCCGGTGGTGGCCAGCAACGATGTGCGCTTCCTGTACGCCAGCGACTTCAATGCGCACGAGGCGCGGGTGTGCATTTCCTCCGGCCGCGTGCTCGACGATCCCAAGCGCCCGCGCGAGTACAGCGACCAGCAGTACCTGAAGTCCGGCGACGAAATGGCTGCACTGTTCGCCGACGTGCCCGATGCAATCGACAACACGCTGGCGCTGGCGCAGCGCTGCAACATCGAGATGCGCCTGGGCACCTACTTCCTGCCCGCCTATCCGGTGCCCGAAGACGAGACGCTGGACAGCTGGATCCGCAGCCAGTCGCGCGACGGTCTGGCCGCACGCCTGGAAAAGAGCCCGATCGCGCCCGGCAAGACCCGCCAGGACTATGTCGACCGGCTGGAATTCGAGCTGGATACCATCATCAAGATGGGCTTCCCCGGCTACTTCCTGATCGTGGCCGACTTCATCCAGTGGGGCAAGAACCAGGGCATTCCGATCGGCCCGGGGCGCGGTTCCGGTGCCGGTTCGCTGGTGGCCTGGGCACTGCAGATCACCGACCTGGATCCGCTGCCGTACAACCTGCTGTTCGAGCGTTTCCTCAACCCCGAACGCGTGTCGATGCCCGACTTCGACATCGACTTCTGCATGGATCGCCGCGACGAGGTGATCGATTACGTGGCACGCAAGTACGGGCGCGAACGGGTCAGCCAGATCATCACCTACGGCACCATGGCGGCCAAGGCGGTGGTGCGCGACGCCGGGCGCGTGCTCGGCTTCAGCTACGGGCTGGTCGACAGCGTGGCCAAGCTGATCCCCAACATCCTGGGCATCACGCTCAAGGATGCGATGGGCGAAGGCAAGGACTCGGAGATGGCCTCGCCGGACCTGATCCAGCGCTACCAGGTCGAAGACGACGTGCGCGACCTGATGGATCTGGCCCGTCAGCTCGAGGACCTGACCCGCAACGCCGGCAAGCACGCCGGTGGCGTGGTGATCGCGCCCGAGCCGCTGTCCGAATTCTGCCCGCTGTTTGCCGAACACGACGAGGACGGGCGCGGCAAGAATCCGGTCACCCAGTTCGACAAGGACGACGTCGAAGCGGTCGGCCTGGTGAAGTTCGACTTCCTCGGCCTGCGCACGCTGACCATCATCGACTGGGCGGTCAAGGCGATCAACGTGCGCCATGCGCGCGCCGGCATCGACCCGGTCGACATCACCACCATTCCGCTCGACGACGTGCCCACCTACAAGGGCGTGTTCGCCTCGGGCAATACCGGCGCGGTGTTCCAGTTCGAATCCTCGGGCATGCGCCGCCTGCTCAAGGACGCGCGCCCGGACCGTTTCGAAGATTTGATCGCGCTGGTATCGCTGTACCGCCCCGGCCCGATGGACCTGATCCCGGACTTCAACGCGCGTAAGCACGGCCAGCAGGAGATCATCTACCCGGATCCGCGCACCGAAGCCATCCTCAAGGACACCTACGGCATCATGGTGTACCAGGAGCAGGTGATGCAGATGGCGCAGATCGTCGGCGATTATTCGCTGGGCGGCGCCGACCTGCTGCGCCGTGCGATGGGCAAGAAGGTGCCGGCCGAAATGGCCAAGCACCGCGAGATCTTCCGCGAGGGCGCGGCCAAGGGCGGGGTGGGCGCGGCCAAGGCCGACGAAATCTTCGACCTGATGGAGAAGTTCGCCGGTTACGGCTTCAACAAGTCGCACGCCGCCGCCTACGCGCTGGTCAGCTACCAGACCGCGTGGCTGAAACGGCATTACCCGGCCGAATTCATGGCCGCGACGCTGTCCTCGGACATGGACAACACCGACAAGGTGGTCGGCTTTCTCGATGAGGTGCGCAATCTCGGCCTGACCGTCAAGCCGCCGCGCGTCAACGAGTCGGCCTACATGTTCGAAGCTGCCAGCCCGGACACGATTCAATACGGCCTGGGCGCGATCAAGGGTGTCGGCCAGGGCGCCTGCGAGGCGATCGTCGAAGAACGCCAGCGCGGTGGCCCCTACACCACGTTGCTGGATTTCTGCACGCGCGTGGGCACCGCCAAGCTCAACCGGCGCACCCTGGAAGCGATGATCAATGCCGGCGCGATGGACGGGCTGGGCAAGAACCGCGCCTCGCTGATGCTGCAGCTGCCGGAAGTGGTCAAGGCCACCGAGCAGCTGGCGCGCGAGCGCGCCTCGGGCCAGAACTCGCTGTTCGGCGGGCCGGACCCGAGCGCGCCGGCGTTGCGCCTGGACCTGCCCGAAAGCGAGGAATGGCCGCTGGGCCAGCTGCTCACCGGCGAGCGCGAAACGCTGGGCTTCTATCTCAGCGGCCATCCGTTCGACCCGCACCGCGACGAGGTGCGCGAGCTGGTCGGCTGCGACCTGGGGTCGCTGGAGAAGATCCTCGCCTCGCAACAACGCGGCGGCGGTGGTGGCGATGGCGAAAAACGCGCCTGGCGCCCGGAAGTCAGCGCCATCCTGGCCGGCCAGGTGATCGGCGTGCGGCGCAAGGGCGACAGCCAGGTGTTCGTGCAGCTCGAAGACGGCCGTGGCCGGGTCGAATGCAGCGCGTTCTCCGATGCGATGGCCGAGTTCGGGCACCTGCTCACCCGCGACCGCATCCTGATCGTCAAGGGCGGCCTGCGCGAGGACGAATTCAACGGCGGCTACAGCCTGCGGATCCGCCAATGCTGGGACTACGAGCAGATCTGCGCCGACCATGCGCAACGCCTGTCATTGCGCCTGGACCTGCGCGAGAAGCAGGCCTGGAAGCGCATCGACGCTCTGCTGGCCAAGCACCGCCCCGGCAAGACCCCCCTGCGCCTGGACCTGCTGCTGCGCGCCCCGACCGGTGGGGTGGCCGGCATGCTCGACCTCAACGGCAGCCACTCGGTGCGCATCGACCAGCAGTTGATGGACAGCCTGCGCGCCGATCCCGCGGTGCGGACCCTGAAGATCAAGTACAACCCTCCGTGGGCGTGAGGGGCCGGGATTGGGCATTCGGGATTGGGGATTCGCAACGGCGGTCTACTGCCACGTCGAAGCCGCGATAGTGCTCTTGCGAATCCCGAATCCCGAATGCCCAATCCCGGCCATGCCACCGAACGGCTCCGTACGGGCCGACGGCACCGCTTCAGCTACACTCCCCGCCTTACGTTGACGACACCACTGCATGAATCCTAACTACCTCGACTTCGAGCAACCCATCGCCGATCTGGAAGCCAAGATCCAGGAACTGCGCAAGGCCAGCACCGGCCCTGCAGTCAACGTGGACACCGAGGTGCGTGCGCTGCGCGACAAGCTGCGCGTGCGTACCGCACAGATCTTCCGCGACCTGTCGGCCTGGCAGGTCTCGCAGCTGGCGCGCCACCCGCAGCGCCCGTACACGCTGGACTACATCAACACCATCTGCGACGAATTCCAGGAACTGGCCGGCGACCGCGCCTATGCCGACGACAAGGCGATCGTCGGGGGCCTGGGCCGCATCGATGGCCGCGCGGTGGTGATCATCGGCCACCAGAAGGGTCGCGACACCAAGAGCAAGGTCGCCCGTAACTTCGGCATGCCGCGTCCGGAGGGCTACCGCAAGGCGCTGCGCCTGATGAAGCTGGCCGAGCGTTTCCGCCTGCCGCTGCTGACCTTCATCGACACCCCGGGCGCCTACCCCGGTATCGGCGCCGAGGAACGCGGCCAGTCCGAAGCGATCGCGCGCAACCTGCTGGAGATGGCCGAACTGAAAGTGCCGGTGATCTGCACCGTGATCGGCGAAGGCGGCTCCGGCGGCGCGCTGGCGATCGGCGTGGGCGACCGCACCTTGATGCTGGAATACGGCACCTATTCGGTGATCTCGCCCGAAGGCTGCGCTTCGATCCTGTGGAAGGACGCGGCCAAGGCCAAGGACGCCGCCGAGCAGCTCGGGCTGACCGCCAAGCGCCTGAAGGGCCTGGGCCTGGTCGACAAGGTGATCCGCGAACCCACCGGCGGCGCGCATCGCAATCCCGAACAGATGGGCAAGCGCCTCAAGGCCGTGTTGCTCAATGAGCTGGAAGCGCTGGAAAAGCTGCCGGTCGAAGGCCTGCTGCAGCGTCGTTACGAGCGCCTGCGCAGCTACGGTGCCTACGAAGGCAACTGATCGGCGATACGTCGAGGCGATAGTGCTGCGTGCACCATCGCCAGCGAGCAAGACGATTGGTCATCGAGGAAGGACTTGGTCGCAATAAGCCCTGCCTCTCCTGTCACCGGTGTTGCAGGCCGCCTGCTGCGCGCATGTCGTACTCAGCAGGCGGCCGCTGTACTGGATCTTCATCCTGATCGCGTTCGCGTTCCTGGCGGTGTTGATCCAGGTGTGCGGCTGCAGACGTCGCCGGATCCCGGCTTGTCTCCCATGCGTGTCGGCCACTGCGCGCCCAGGTGATGCCCGCCGTCGGCACGCGGTGCCGGCCTGCCCCCCCCCCGGGGTCGCATCGCCATCGTCGCTGCGCATCGACTGCGTCAGGCAAACGCACGCGCTGCCTGTACTTCAACAACGCTCAGAACGGCTTGGCCAGCACCAGCCAGATCACCGCGACCAGCAACACCACCGGCACTTCATTGAACAGCCGCAGCGCGCGGCCGCTGGGCAGGCTGCGGCCCTGATCCACGCCCTTCAACCAGCGCCCGGCCACGATGTAATGCGCCAGGATCAAGGCCACCGCAAACAGTTTTGCGTGCAGCCAGCCACCGGCCACCATCGTCGGAAAATCCGGAATCACCCGATAGCCCTGCCACAGCACCACGCCCAGCAGCAGCGCCAGGCCCAGCATGCTGTGGCCGAATCTGTAGAGGCGGCGCCCCATCAGCACCAGGCGTGTGCGTACCGCAGGCTCGGCACCGGCTTCGGCGATATTGACCAGGATGCGTGGCAGGTAGAACACCGCCGCCATCCACGCAGTGACGAACAACAGATGGAAGGTCTTGATCCACAGGTACAGGGTCATGTGCTGGCTTCGCTGGCTGGCGTAGGATGGCCCGCATTTTCACCCATCCGCTCATGCGAAAGCACCTGAGGTCCATGTCCGAACCCGACGACAAGCAGTACGACGCCCACTATTTCCGCCGCTGGTACAGGGATGCGGGGCTGGCCGACCCTGCGCGCCTGCGACGCAAGGTCGCACTGGCGGTGAGCCAGGCCGAGTACTACCTGGAGCGCCCGATCCGCAGCGTGCTGGATATCGGTTGCGGCGAGGCGGCCTGGCGCGCGCCATTGTTGGCCTTGCGCCCCAGGCTGAGCTATCTGGGCTTCGACAGCAGTGCCTATGCGGTACAGCGTTACGGACGCAGCCGGCAGATCCATCCTGCCCACTTCGGCGATTTCGCCTGGCTGCGCCCCTGCGCGCCGGTGGATCTGCTGATCTGCTCGGACGTGCTGCATTACGTGCCCACCCGCGAGTTCAACCAGGGGCTGCCGGGGCTGGCCGAGATGTGCGCGGGCGTGGCGTTTCTGGAGACATTTGCCGACGAAGACGCCTTCGAGGGCGACCACGAGGGTTTTCAGGCGCGCCCGGCGCGCTGGTATCGGCGCCGCTTTGCCAGCGTGGGGTTTGCTGCACTCGGTTCGCACTGCTGGTTGTCGCCGCAATTGGCCGATGAAGCGTCCGCGTTGGAGCGCGGCTGAGCAGGACGTTGGCTGGCTGAGGCACATATGGCGAGGCGAGCGGCTCGCCGCGCGCCCTCCCGCCACCCCTTGCCCGCAGGAAAGCGGCCTTCCTCCCTTCTCCCGGCGGGAGAAGGTGCCCCCGCAGGGGCGGATGCGGGTACGCACGAAGCCTGGTGGAAGTTGAGTGCGTGTGGGCCACACCCCTTGCCTTACTCGCCCTCCCCGCAGGCCGAGGAGCCTGCCAGGCAGTCCGCACGGCTCTGCGAGAACGCGCACTTCCAGCCCGGCGCCGTCGTCCGACGGATCTCCGATGGCGGCAACGCAAAATCGCGGCAAATCAGGGCGCTCGCGCCTGCCACAGCTTGGATGACAGCCTCTACCGTCCGCAGCCCCATTAAGGTGCAAATGCGCCAAAGGGGGTATGCTGCGCGGCAGCAAAGAGCCGCACGGATGGGTGGAATGCTTTATCAACTGCACGAGCTGACCCGCAATCTGCTAGCGCCTTGGGTGCACCAGGCCCAGGCGAACGCCAAGATGTTTTCCGACCCTGACAGTCTGTGGGCCTCGCTCCCGGGCGCCGAACGCATGGCGGCCAGCAATGAGCTGTTCCATCGCCTGGGCAAGGAGTACGAAAAGCCGGCCTGGGCGCTGGACGATGTCGAGGTCGACGGCCACTCGCTGCCGATCATCGAACGTGAAGTGCTGAGCAAGCCGTTCTGCCGTCTGCTGCGCTTCAAGCGTTTCAGCGACCATGTCGAGTTGATCGGCACGATGAAGCAGCAGCCGGCCGTGCTGGTGGTGGCGCCGTTGTCCGGCCACCATGCCACCCTGCTGCGCGACACCGTGCGCACGCTGCTGCGCAACCACAAGGTCTACGTGACCGATTGGGTGGACGCGCGCATGGTGCCGCTGGAAGCCGGTGCCTTCCGGCTCGAGGACTACATCAGCTACATCCAGGAGTTCATCCGTCACATCGGCGCCGAGCGCCTGCATGTGGTGAGCGTGTGCCAGCCAACCGTGCCGGTGCTTGCGGCGGTGTCGTTGATGGCCACCAACGACGAGCCCACGCCGCGCTCGCTGGTGATGATGGGGGGGCCGATCGATGCGCGCCGCAGCCCGACCCAGGTCAACAACCTGGCTACCGAGAACGGTATCGAGTGGTTCCAGAACAACCTGATCCACACCGTGCCGTTCCCGTATCCGGGCCATGGCCGGCAGGTGTATCCGGGCTTCCTGCAGCACGCCGGCTTCCTGTCGATGAACCCCAACCGGCACGTGATGTCGCACTGGGATTTCTACACCGACCTGGTCAAGGGCGACCTGCAGGACGCGCAGGCGCATCGGCAGTTCTACGACGAATACAACGCCGTGCTCGACATGCCGGCCGAGTATTACCTGGACACCATTCGCGTGGTGTTCCAGGACTTCCTGCTGCCGCAGGGCAAGTGGAAAGTGGATGGCCAGCTGGTCAAGCCCTCGGCGATCCGCAATACCGCACTGCTCAGCATCGAAGGCGAACTGGACGATATCGCCGGCCTCGGCCAGACCGAAGCGGTGCACGATCTGTGCACCGGGATCGACGCGGCGCATCGCCGTCATCTGGTGGTGGAAGGTGCCGGCCACTACGGCATCTTCAGCGGCCGCCGCTGGCGCGAAGTGGTGTACCCGCAGGTGCGCGAATTCATCGCTCGCTACGATGCCGACCCGGTGGGCAGCCGCGATCCGGCCACCGTCACCCCGATCCGCAAGCGCGGCAAACGCGCTTGACCGGCAACAAAAAACGCCCCTCGATCGAGACCGATCGAGGGGCGTTTTTTTTATGCACAGATGCCTGGTTCGCGCCAACCCAGAGGACTGGTCGCGTGCGCGGTGCCCTCACCGCCCTCACCGCCCGCAGGAGTGCCATGAACCCTTCCCGGTTCGGCATCGTGGAGCGCATCCTGGAGCGTCGCCGGGTCCGCGCAGGCCAGGGCTGGCGCACTTGCACAAGGTCATCGGGACTGGTGGTCGGCAATGGACGTGCCTGTCATCAGTAGGTCCCCTCCAGCACTGCGTCACCGGAATCGCGGGTGGCGCGCCAGGCGGCGCTCCAGTCGCGGAGGCAATCACGCCCGGTTTGGGTGATGCGGTAGTAGCGCCGCGGCGGTCCGGACGCAGAAGGCTCGACATGGCTGTGCAGCAGCCCTGCGCCGTCCAGATTGCGCAGCACCGGATACAGCGCGCTGTGCGTGCCGCTGAGCACGCCACCCAGCCGCTCCAGCCGCTTGGCGATCAGATAAGCCGTACAGCGGCGCATCGGCCTGCGCCAGCACTGCCAGCAAGGCCAGCGACACCGTGCCGGTACTCAGCTCCTTCTGGAATTTCCGCAGGCAGGCATCGGATTCGCTCATCGGCCAGCTCCACCAGGTCGAAGGCAATGCTATTGCGAAGTTAGGAATAGTGAATATGTCGGTAGTCACGGGCCGGGATAGGGGAATCGGGATTGGGGATTTGCAAGGCAAGCAACCGAGAATTTCCGTACACGACTCAAGCGAACTGAAGAAGACCTGGCGCGTTATTTGCAGGCCCGCTTTTGCGAATCCCCAATCCCGACTCCCCAATCCCCGCTCATGTGCTTAGAACCATTGGGTTACTCCCTTTGCGGCAGCGCTCCACTACAGTCATTGCCCACTGGGCCGATACCACTTGCTCAGACGACTCACTTTTTCGATAGGGCGACACGATGCGACTAGCACGCTTGGCACAGCCGGCCATGGCTGAAACTTCCTTTGGCGCCACCCGGTGCCTGTGCTTGGCGATCGGGTTGTCACTGCCGGCACTGGGGTTTGCGCAGGCGCAGACCGCGCCGGTCAATGCCGAGCAGACCCAGCCGGAACCGGCGAAGGCCGCGCCCGCCGCTCCTGCGGCGCCCGCGCCCGCCAAGGGGTATCCGCTCGAAGCGCAGGGCTGGGGCGCCAAGCAGGGCGGCAACATGTGGCAGGTGCGTTGGGCCGAGGACTGGTCGTATCTGAAGGATCCATCCAAGCGCAAGAGCCCGTTCGATCCGCTCAAGTACATTCCGTTCAATGAATCGGGCGATGTGTATGTCTCGCTCAGCAACGAACTGCGCGTGCGCAGCAACACCATCACCAATCCCGGTCTGATTCCCGGCAGCCACTCGCAGCAGCAGTATCTGTTGCGCGCGTTCTTCGGTGCCGACTTCCATATTGGCGAGCACTTCCGTCTGTACACGGAACTGGCACACGGCAGCCTCGATGGACGCAACGAGGGCGCCAAGACCGGTACGCAGGAAAACAACGCGATCCTGCAGCAGGTGTTTTTCGATGTGAAAGGACGCGTCAATGATGCCGACCTCGGCCTGCGCGTGGGCCGCCAGGTGTTTGTCGATGGCCCCACCACGCTGATGGCCTTGCGCGACAACACCGACATCTTCGTGACCTTCAACGGTGTGCGCGCCTGGGCGATCGGCGAAAAGACCCGCGTGGACCTGTTCGATTTCAACTTCAACCTGGATGGCACCGAGGGCCTGGGCGATGATCGCATCGACCGCTCGCGGCACTTCCGTGGCGTAGTCGGCGGCTGGCGCATGCCGACCGCCAAGCCGATGTATCTGGAGCCGTTCTTCTACCAGTTCCGCAACGACAACCAGGTCTGGGGCCGGCAGACCGCCGAAGAAAACCGCAACTACTACGGGCTGCGCCTGTGGGGCAATGTGGGCAAGCTGCGCACCGACTCGTTCGTGACCGTGCAGCGCGGCAGCTACGGCGGGCGCGACCTGCGTGCCTACATGGCCAGCACCTCCAATGCGTGGACGCTGAGCGACAACGGCTGGAAGCCGCGCCTGGGCTTCCATAGCGAAATCGCCTCCGGCGGCGGCGGCACCTCCGGCACCGGCACGCTGCGCAACAACAACTTCCTGTACGGCAATACGATCTACTTCAGCTGGGCGACGTTCTTCGGCCCGGTCAACCTGGTCACCGCCGCGCCCACGTTCACCTTCTCGCCCACGTCCAAGCTCACCGTGAACCTGGAATGGGAAACCCTGTGGCGCCAGACCACCAGCGATGCGATCTACAACAACCAGGCGCGCGCCTACGCACGCACGCAGAACACCGGCGAGCGCCGCATCGGCACCATGCCGCGCATCAACGCCACCTGGAACATCGACCCCAACTGGTCGGTGACCTTCCGCGCCGAACACCTGATGGCAGGGCCCGCGCTGGAAAAAGCCGGCTACGGCGATTCGACCTTCGTGATGGGCTGGTTGAATTTCCGGTTCTAAACAGGGGCATCACACTGATGTAGCGACTGACAACGCCGTCCGGGATCCGTTCCTGGGTGGCGTTGTCCGTTATGCAATCAGCGACGCGTGCTTGCCTGCCCTGGTGTCGCCTTCTGCAGCCGCAAATGTCACGGCTTGCCCTGCATCGCTGCTGCCTGTGCCACCTTGCTTGCCGCCAATGGCACCTGCAGGTTGGCGTGATCGCTGCGCGCGTAACGCGGCAGTTCTAGCGTCTTTCCATCTTCGCCAGCGGTGATGTCGCGCCCTGGTCGGATCAGCGTGGCGGGCAGTTGATCCAGGCGCTGCGCCAGCGTCTGTTGCTCGGCGGGATGCGCACGTAGCCACAGCACTGCCGAGGTCAGCCGCGTTGTCGCGGCCAGATCCTGCAACTGCCATTGATACTGCGCGCTATCCATATGCTCCACGTCGGCGAACAGGCAGCCGATTGCGTTGGCGATACAGGCGAAGGTCACTGTTGGCGCGGCGGGTATGGCACTGGTCGGCACCTTGCGGTCCTGCTCCACCTGCGTGCGCACGTCGGTGTGGCAGGCCCAGGTGTAATACGGCGCGGTCAGTGCACGGGTTCGTTCAACGTCCAGCAGCGGCGGCACCAAACTGTCGTACCAGCGCCGCTGGTCGCCGCCGGCTTCGACGACCGCGCGGTAATTGGCACTGACCAAGCGTGCTTCGCCGCGTAGGCCTCCACACAGGCTGGTCTCATCCATCGTCAACGGCGCAAATGCCGCTTGGCAACGCGCAGGTAACGGCTGGGTCGACGGCAGTTCGCTCAGCATGTCGGTGAACAGCTCGGCGTTACCGCGCAACATGGCTGCCCCGATCATCGTCGCGATCAGTGTGTCCTGACCGCGCAACAGCACGCGCGCCACCTGTGCGTCCGCACACACGCCAGACAACGCAGCCTGCTGGTGGCCCTGGACGAAGTCCAGCGCGTGCTGGGTCATCGGCACACTCAACCCCTGCAACTCCGGCAGCGGTGTGTCGGCACGGGTCGGAAACAGATTGCGGTAATAGTCACGCGATGACAGCGTGGCGGCGCGCTGCAACAGCGGTGCCTGTGACATCAGCGCATCGGCATAGGCTTGGGGCTGAGCGCGCACCTTGTCCAGGCAGTCTGGAGTGGACCAGTTGCACTTGGGCGGTGCGGCGGCTGGCCACGGCGGCGTGCGCGGATAGCGCGCTGCGTCGCTGACAAAACCGGCCGCAGTCCTGGCGTTCGCAAACCGCTGCAGATCGCGTTCCATCACGACGTCCTGTTCGGTAGCCGGGACGACATACGGCAGCAACCAGAGTGCAGCAAATAGATTCGAGCCTGCCGGCGGTGCGGCTGGTGGTTGATCGATCTGCGCCAACGCCTGGCGCTGCGCGTCAGGAATCGGCCAGCGCGCGGAGATCGCGTACAGGGCCACCAGCAGGGCGATCAGGATGCATAGCCCCAGCAGGGCCGACTTGAGAAATTTGGCGAGCATGCGCGGGCACCGTCCGTGGATGAGCTGCGCCATCTTAGAGCGGCCCGGACAGAGCTGCGAGTGGCATACGCCGATGCGCACTTGCCGTCTCCCCGGCGAACAAGGCGCGCCGCGCGCCTGCACCGGGCACGGCCGAATGCCTACAATGCGCGCATGTCCGAATCCCCCCCGCATTCCCGCCCTTCCCTGCAACGGGTCTTCCTGACCGGCTTGCTCACCCTGCTGCCGGTCTGGTTGACCTGGGTGGTGGTGAAGTTCGTGTTCTCGCTGTTGTCGGGCATCAGCAGCCCATGGGTGGTGCCGCTGTCCGAACGCATCGCCGCCTCGTTCCCCGATTATCTGGGCTGGATCAAGGCGCTGTGGGTGCAGAACACCATCGCGCTGATCGCCACCGTGGGCGTGATCCTGTTCGTCGGCATCCTGAGCCGGCGCGTGATCGGCCAGCGCCTGCTGCGCTGGTTCGAGGCGATCATGCGGCGCATCCCGCTGGCCAGCGTGGTCTACGACAGCGCGCGCAAATTGCTCGACATCCTGCAGACCCAGCCCGGCAGCACCCAACGCGTGGTGCTGATCGACTTCCCGCATCGCGACATGAAGTCGATCGGCCTGGTCACGCGGGTGATCAAGGAACAGGGCACCGGCCGCGAGCTGGCGGCGGTGTATGTGCCGACCACGCCCAACCCGACCTCCGGCTATCTGGAGATCGTGCCGGTGGAGCTGCTCACGCCCACCGACTGGAGCGTGGACCAGGCCATGAGCTTCATCATCTCCGGCGGCGCAGTGGCGCCCGACTCGGTTCCCTTCACCCGCACGGCGGATCGCTGACGCAATGACACGGCCGCGTACCCTCGACGATCGTGCGGTCCGCCTGTTCATTGCGCTGGCCGCGTTCTTTTGCGTCAACGCGGCATTGGCCGAGTTCATCGGCGTCAAGATCTTCGCGCTGGAAGACACGCTCGGCATCGCGCCGTTGAACTGGAACCTGTTCGGCCAGACCGGCTCGCTCAGCTTCACCGCCGGCACCTTGCTGTGGCCGGTGGTGTTCATCATGACCGACACCATCAACGAGTTCTTCGGCAGCCGCGGGGTGCGTTTCATCTCGTGGGTGGCGGTGGTGCTGATCGGCTACGGCTTCGTGTTCGCGTTTGCCGCGATCGCATTGGCGCCGGCAGCCTGGTGGGTCACTGCGGCGCAGGGCCAGGGCGTGCCCGACTACCAGGCGGCCTTTGCGGCGGTGTTCGGCCAGGGCCTGTGGACGATCGGCGGCTCGCTGGTGGCGTTCCTGTTCGGCCAGTTGATCGACGTGTCGGTATTCCATCGCATCCGCCGCGCCACCGGCGAAAAGCACGTGTGGCTGCGTGCCACCGGCTCCACGGCGGTGTCGCAACTGGTGGACAGCTTCGTGGTGATCTACATCGCCTTCGTGCTCGGACCGCAGCACTGGTCCATCGACCAGTTTCTGGCGGTGAGCACGCTCAACTACGTGTACAAGATGGGCTTTGCGATCGCACTGATCCCGCTGCTGTATCTGGCGCGCCGCGCCATCGGCGCATACCTGGGCGCCGAGCGCGCCGAGCAGCTACGCGAAGAAGCCGCCTCCGGCTGACAACGCGGAAGCCTGCCGGCCGCATCGCTGCAGGGCAACCATCGGCGCCCGGGGCGGCGGCATCGAACCGGCCCCTTGGTCTTGCGCGCAGCCCGCCCGCCGCCCGTTCGCTGCGCTTGCCGATCATGCGACGGCCGCAGCGGCCGCCCATCGAAATTTTGTTCAATCCGCGGCTGCGGTCGCCAGCCATGCTGGTGCGCCCCGCTACGGATTCCGCGCCATGGACCATCTTGTCGCAATGGCCAGCTTTGCGCTGGTGTGCTCGATTTCGCCCGGCCCGGTCAACCTGGTCGCGTTGAGCACCGGCGCCAGTGCCGGCGCGCGTGCCGGGCATGGCCACGTGATCGGCGCCACCGTCGGCTTCGTCGCGCTGCTGCTGTTGGTGGGCCTGGGACTGCAGCAGGTGTTGCTGCGCTGGCCGCTGCTCGGCCGTGCCTTGCATCTGGCAGGGGTGGGGTTCCTGCTCTACATGGCCTGGCGCCTGCTGCGCGACGATGGCGTCATCGAAACGGCCAGGCCGCGCACGGCCGCCTCGTTCTGGACCGGTGCGGCGATGCAATGGCTCAACCCCAAGGCCTGGTTGGCGGCGACCTCCGGCGTTGCGCTGTATGCAACGACAGGCACCACGCAACTGGCGGGCTTTGCGGTGGTGTATGCGCTGGTCTGCTACCCCTCGCTGGCGTGCTGGTTGCTGGCCGGCGCAGCGCTGCGCCGGCATGTGCAGGTGCCCAAACAGCTGCGGCGCTTGAATCGGGTGTTGGCTGCGCTGCTTGTACTGAGCGCGGTCTATCTGCTGATGGAACTAGGGACCGCATTGCGATAACGCCCCGGTGTCACCGCCCAGGCGCGTTTGAAGCTGCGCTGCAGGTGCGCCTGGTCGGCGTAGCCATGCGCATAGGCGACTTCGGCGATCTCTCCGCCACGCCGCAAGGCCTCGCGTGCACGCTGGAAACGGCAATCCAGCAGATACGCATGCGGGGTCATCCCGTGGGCCTGGCGAAAGCCGCGAATCAGCCGCGGCGCCGGCATCCCGGCCAGCGTGCACAGTTCGCGCAGCGATACCGCACGCGCGTGATGGGTCTGCAGATACTCGGCCACCCGTCGCATCGGCCCGGTATCGACCGCAAGCGCGCGACTCATCGGCTCCACATGCAGATGCAGCCGCGCCACGAACGCGATCAATGCACTCTCGCGTGCAAGCGCGTCGGCATTGCCATCGGTCAATACGGCATGCATGCGGTCGAAGGCGGCATAGGCTGCCGGGGTCTGGCACAGCGGTGCCGCCAGCAGGTGCACATCGGCGTTGGTGGCCAGGCCGAGTGCGCGCTGTTGTTCGCGCAGCCACGCCACGTCCAGATACAGCATGCGGAACGACCAGTCCTGCTGCTGATCCGGATTGCAGGCATGCACCTCGCCCGGGTTGATCAGGGTCAGCGACCGCGCGCCCACCTGCGCCCTCACGCGTCCATTGCGATAACGCGCAAGCCCGCGGTCGACCGCGCCCACCGACCATTGCTCGTGCGTATGCGCGGCATAACACAGGCTGCGGCTGTTGATCACCTGGCGCAGTTCGACAAAGGGCAACGCCGGATCGCGCCAGAAACCCTGCCCACCCTGCACGGGCACCTGCGTCCCGCATGTCGATTCATCGCTTGGCATGTACGCAAGCCTATCGCACTGCAGCATGCCTGCGCGCCGCAGGCATGCGCAGCGGGCTTCATGAATTCCAGGCGCGCCCCGTGTGCCCGATGGGTGGCCGGAACGGTGCGGATCGGGCAAGCTCCCCGCTCGCTTGTTCCCGGAGCCGGTAATGCCCCTCAGCTTTTCCCGCCTGCTGTCCCTGGCCCTGGCCGCCGTGCTGAGCCTGTCAGTGGCAGCGCCCGCCGATGCGGCCAAGAAGAAAACCGCCAAGGCACAGACCACGCAAACGCGCGCGAAGGCGAGCAAGGGCAAGAAGGCCACCAAGCCGGCCGCCAGAACCAGCAAGGCCGCCAAGGGTGGCAAGGCCGCCAGGCCCAGGCCACGTGCGGTGGCCGCCCCGGTGGTGCTGACCAAGGCGCAGCAGCTCAATTTGCTCTACGACCAGTACTGGGATGCCTCGCTCAAGCTCAACCCGCTGCAGGCCACCTTCCAGGGCGAGACCCGCTACAACGACCAGCTGCCCAACTTCCTGTCGCCGGCGTTCCGGCAGCAGTCGCACGACTTCACCGTGCTGTGGCTGGGCAAGGCCGAGGCGCTGGGGCCGGACGGCCTGAGCGGGCAGGACCTGCTCAGCTACCAGATCTTCGTGCGCGATGCGCGCAGCGCGCTGGCGGCCGAGCAGTTCCCCAGCTGGATGCTGCCGATCAACCAGTTCTACAACATCGCCAGCATCGCGGTGGTGCTGGGCTCGGGCACCGGCGCGCAGCCGTTCAAGACCGTCAAGGACTACGACAACTGGTCGCGGCGTGCGGTGGGCATCCCGGACCTGTTCGACCAGGCCATCACCAACATGCGGGCCGGCATGCAGGCCGGCGTGGTGCAGCCGAAGGTGCTGATGCAGAAGGTGCTGCCGCAGCTGGATGCGATCATCGCGCGCAATGCCGAAGACAGCCTGTTCTGGGGCCCGGTGCGCAACCTGCCGGCAGACATGCCCGAGGCCGACAAGCAGCGCATCACCGCCGAATACAAGCGCCTGATCGAAGTGCGGATCATGCCGGCGTACCGGGCGCTACGCGGCTTCATCGCCACCGAGTACCTGCCGGCCTGCCGTGACACCGACGGCCTGACCGCGCTGCCCAATGGCGCGGCCTGGTACGCCTACGACGTGCGCCAGAGCACCACCTCCGACCTGACCCCGGAGCAGATCCACCAGATCGGGCTGGACGAGGTGGCGCGGCTGCAGGGCGAGATCGCCGCGCTGGCCAAGCAGGTCCGGTTCCGCGGCAACCTGCCCAAGTTCTACAAGTTCATGCAGACCGACAAGCGCTTCGCGTTCCGCAACGAGACCGAATTGCTGGGCTATTACCGTGGCCTGCAGGGACGCGTGCAAGCGGCGGTGCCGCGCCTGTTCAATGTCCAGGGCATGCCGGCGCTGGAAGTGCGCGTGGTGGAACCGCAGCGTGCGCAGTCGGCCGCCAGCGGCTCGTACATGCGCCCCAGCGGCGACGGCAGCACGCCGGGGGTGTTCTACGTCAACACCTCCGACCTGGACGCGCGCAGGACCTGGGAAACCGAAAGCCTGTATCTGCACGAGGCCATCCCCGGCCACCACTTCCAGCTCGGGCTGCAGCAGCAGCTGACCGACCTGCCCAAGTTCCGCCGCCTGGGTGGCGAGACCGCCTACATCGAGGGCTGGGGGCTGTACGCCGAATCACTGGGCCGCGAACTGGGCCTGTATCAGGACCCGTACAACTACTACGGCTATCTGCAGAACGCGTTGTGGCGCTCGATCCGCCTGGTCACCGATACCGGCCTGCACAGCAAGGGCTGGACCCGCACGCAGGCGATCGACTACATGCTCAACAACTCGGCCATGACCCGCACCGATGCCGAGGCCGAGGTGGACCGCTACATGGCCATTCCCGGCCAGGCGCTGGCGTACAAGGTCGGCGAGATGAAGATCGCGCAGTTGCGCGAACAGGCGCAACGCGAACTGGGTCCGCGCTTCGATGTGCGCGCCTTCCACACCGAGGTGCTCAAGGACGGCTCGGTGCCGCTGGATATCCTGCAGGAGAAGATCCAGCGCTGGATCGCCACGCAGAAGGGGTGAGGCGAGCTGGCGTGGCATCACGGTCGTCAAGCAACCGCAGGTAACGCGCTCCGGACCAGGCGCGTCACCTGTGGGCGTGGCCCGAAGCGCAGGCGACCTGACGCGTCTGCCAGTGGCACACACGCGGCTGACAGGCTCGTCCGAGGCGCTGCCCTGCGATCAACGCCGCTGCCCTACCGGCTGCGTTTCAACCCGCCACGCGTGCGGCCGCCAGCGCGGCGATGTCGCGCGGCGTGGTGCGGCAGCAGCCGCCGATCAACCGCGCACCTGCGGCCAGCCACTGCGCATGCTGATCGGCCAGGGTGCACGCCTGCGCGGCGCCGGCGTGCCAGCGCTTGTCGCTGGCGTCGTAGTGTTCGCCTGAATTTGGATACACCACCAGCGGCAGCGTGGTCAGCGCGGACAGGCTTTGCAGCGCGGCGGTGACATCTTCCAGCGCAATGCAGTTGATGCCCACCGCGATCACCTGCGCGCAGGCATCCAGCGCCGGCACGACCTGCGCCAGCGGCGTGCCATCGCTCAAATGCGCCGCATCACGCAAGGTGAACGAGAACCACGCAGGCAGCTGCGGGAATTCCTCCAGCAGCAGCCGCAGCGCGACGATCTCGCTGGCCGACGGCAGCGTCTCGCAGGCCAGCACATCCACGCCAGCCGCGGCCAGCGCGGCGATGCGCGGGCGATGGAAGTCCATCAGTTGCGCCAGCGGCAGTGCATAGTCGCCGCGATATTCCGAACCATCGGCCAGGTACGCACCATACGGCCCGACCGACCCGGCCACCCATAACGGCGCGTCCTGCGGTTGCGCCTGCAGATGATCGGCGCGCGCCTGTGCAGCCAGGGCCACGCTGCGTGCGATCAGCGCCTGCGACTGCGCCAGGTCCAGCCCGCGCGCGGCAAAGCCCAGCGGCGTGGCCTGGTAGCTGGCGGTGATGGCGCACTGCGCGCCGGCAGCGAAATAGTCGCGATGCACCTGGTAGATCAGCTCCGGCTGTTCCATCAGCACGCGCGCCGACCACAGCGCATCGTTGAGATCGCAGCCGCGTTGTTCCAGTTCGGTGGCAAGTGCACCGTCGAGCAGCACGTAGCCGTCGTGCTGCAGCGCCTGGCTGAAAGGCGCCCCGGCGCGCGGCTGGCGGGGAAGAATCGTCATGGGTGTGGCCTCCTGCTGGCAAGCCATTGGGTGAGTGCATGGGCGCCGTAGCACAGCGCCACGAACGGGATGCCGCACCACAGCGCAATGCGCTGCTGCGGATCGAATGCCAGGCCGATGCAGGCCAGCAGGCAGAGCGCAAACCCCAGCAGCGGCGTCCACGGATACCACGGCGCGCGGTAGGCCAGGCTCTCCGGCGCGATGCCGTCGCGCAGCAACTGGCGTCGAAAGACGTAGTGCGAGGCGCAGATGCTCAGCCACACCACCACCACCGCAAAACCGGACACCGCCGAAATCGCCACGAACACGGTATCGGCCGCATAGACGCCGGTGAGCAGCGCCAACAGGCCGCCCAACATGCTCAGTATCAAGGCCGGCAACGGGATGCCGCGACGGGTCAGGCCTGCGAGCCGCGCCGGCAGCGTGCCCTCGTTGGCCAGCGACCACAACATGCGCGCGGCCGCATACAGGCCGGAATTGGCCGCCGACAGGATCGCGGTGAGGATCACCGCATTCAACACATCGGCCGCATACGGGATGCCCAGCAACTCGAACGCGCGCACGAACGGGCTGGTGTCCACTGCCGCCTGCTCGGCCGGCAGCAACGCGGCAAGCACCAGCACGGTGCCGACGAACAACACCACCAGCCGTACCAGCGTGGTGCGGATCGCCAGCGGAATCGCACGCGCCGGCTCCGCGGTTTCGCCCGCGGCCACGCCGATCAACTCGGTGCCGGAAAAGGCAAAGTTCACTGCCACCATCGTCATCAGGATCGGCAGCGTGCCTTGCGCAAACCAGCCGTCGGCGCGCAGGTGGCGCAATCCCGGCGCCGGCGACCCATCGGCCAACGGCAGCACGCCGATCACCGCCGCGCCACCGAGCACGATGAACAGCACGATCGTGATCACCTTGATCAGCGAGAACCAGAATTCGCCTTCGGCAAACCAGCGCGCCGAGACCGTGTTCAGGGCGAAGATCAGCGCGCAGAACAACAGACACCAAGGCCATGCCGGGGTGTGCGGGAACCAGTACTGCATGCAGAACGCCGCCGCGGTCAGGCTCGAGCCCAATGCCACCGTCCAGGTCAGCCAGTACAGCCACGCCACCACGTACCCGGTGGCCGGGCCGAGATACCGCGCGGCATACACATGAAAGGCGCCGGTCTGCGGCATCGCCACCGCCAGCTCGCCCAGGCATTGCATCACCAGGTACACCACCAGCGCGCCGATCAGATACGCGATCACCGTGCCCAACGCACCGGTGCTGGCGATGATGTAGCCGGTATTGAAGAACAGCCCGGTGCCGATGACCCCGCCCAGCGAGAGCATCACCAGATGGCGCACCTGCATGCTGCGCTGGAATTGCGGTGCGGCGGTGGACGACGGGTCGGGCATCGGCGTGTCTGATCGGTGGCAGCGCATCCTGCCATGCGCGCGCAGGCGAGCACAGCCATGCAGTGGCCAGGCGTGACGCACAACCAGGTATTGCGGGATGCCATGCGGCATGTCGCGCCCACGATCGGCCCACGTACGCTTCGCGCTCGGCCCGGCCGGCACGACACGCCCTGGCGCTACCGGGGGTATCCTCGCGACTGCTCATCCGGACTGTTGCCATGCCATACCATCTGCACACACGCACGGCGGCGCAGACGCAGCGCTGGAGCGCATCCCGGCTACCGGCACGTCTGGCAGCCCGGATCGCTGTCGCCGCGCCTCGCGCATCCGTGCCGGCCCCGCAGCAGCGCCCGTGTCCGCAACGCGTGCGAGGCGCCGCATGAAGCTGGCCGGCATCCACCACGTGGCGATCATCGCCGGCGACTACGCGGTCTCCAAGCGGTTCTACTGCGACATCCTGGGCCTGCGGGTGCTCGATGAGCATTACCGGCAGGCGCGCGATTCCTGGAAGCTGGACCTGGCGCTGCCCGATGGCGGCCAGATCGAGCTGTTTTCGTTTCCCGACGCACCGCTGCGCCCCAGCCGCCCGGAAGCCCGCGGCCTGCGCCATCTCGCCTTCCGCGTCGAGGATCTGGACGCGGCCGTGGCGCATCTCGCTGCGCACGAGGTGAGCACCGAGGACATCCGCATCGACGAATACACCGGCCGCCGCTTCACCTTCTTCGCCGACCCGGATGACTTGCCGCTGGAGCTGTACGAGGTCGGTTGAGCGCAGCGGACAGCAGGGTTCGGTCACATCCGCCGCACGGGCACGTCAAACAGGCGTAGTCGATCGTCGCTGTGACTTCCGGCGGATGCGGCGATACCGCAACGTCGTGAAGATCCAACCACCCCAGGACACAGGAACCGTCCATGCTGCAGATCCGCGCGCTGTCCAAGACCTACGCCAATGGCGTGCATGCGCTGCAAGGCGTCACCCTCGACATCCCTCGCGGCATGTTCGGACTGCTGGGGCCAAACGGCGCCGGCAAGTCGTCGCTGATGCGCACGCTGGCCACGCTGCAGGAGCCCGATTCGGGCAGCGTCAGCCTGACCGGCGCCGATGGCAGCAGCATCGACGTGCTCACCGACAAGGACGCGTTGCGGCGCCGGCTGGGCTACCTGCCACAGGATTTCGGCGTGTACCCGAAGGTGAGCGCGCTGGACATGCTCGATCACTTCGCCGTGCTCAAGGGGCTCACCGATCGCGGCCAACGCAAGGAGGTGGTCGAGCGGCTGTTGCAGCAGGTCAATCTGTGGGATGCGCGCAAGCGCAAGCTCGGCACCTATTCCGGCGGCATGCGCCAGCGCTTCGGCATCGCGCAGGCGCTGCTGGGCAACCCGCAACTGGTCATCGTCGACGAGCCCACCGCCGGGCTGGATCCGGAAGAGCGCAATCGCTTTCTCAATCTGCTGGCCGAAATCGGCGAAAACGTCGTGGTGATCCTGTCCACCCACATCGTCGAAGATGTCACCGACCTGTGCCCGACGATGGCCATCATGAACAGGGGCCAGGTGCTGCTGACCGGGCGGCCTGCCGATGCGATCGCCATGCTGCAGCAGCAGGTCTGGCGCAAACAGGTCAGCAAGCAGGCATTGCCCGATTACGAGGCACGCTTCACCGTGCTGTCCACGCGCCTGATTGCCGGCCACCCGGTGATCCACGTGTTCAGTACCGATTGCCCGGAGCCGGGTTTCGAACAGGTCGCTCCCGATCTGGAGGACGTCTATTTCCAACGCCTGCGCACGCAAGCGCTGGCCGCCTGACGGAGCGCTGCGATGATCCTGGCGTTCCTGCGCTTCGAGCTGCGCGAACAACTGCGCTCGCCCCTGCTGTGGCTGCTGGCTGCGTTGTATGCGCTGCTTGCGTTTGCCGCGCTGTCCAGCGACGCGGTGCAGATCGGCGGTGGCATCGGCAACGTGCTGCGCAATGCGCCTACGGTGATCGCCACACTGCTCGGACTTTTCAGCCTGCTCGGCCTACTGGTGACCACCCTGTTCGTCAGCAATGCCTTGCTGCGCGACTTCGACCTGGGCACCGCCGAGCTGGTGTTTTCCACGCCGGTAAGGCGACGCGACTATCTGCTCGGCCGCATCGGCGCGGCGCTGATTGCCGGCATGCTGATGTATGTGGTGATCGCGCTGGGCATGTTCGCCGCCCAGTTCATGCCGTGGATCGATCAGGCCCGGCTCGGGCCGGTCGCCGTACTGCCCTATCTGTGGTCGCTGCTGGTGCTGGTGCTGCCCAACCTGCTGTTCACCACCGCGCTGCTGTCGGTGCTGGCGGTGACCACGCGCAGCATCCTGTGGGTCTATATCGGTGTGATCGTGTTCTTCGTGCTGTACGGCGTGAGCCGTGCGCTGATGGCCGACCTGGACAATGTATGGATCGCCACGCTGTCCGACCCGCTCGGCATTCGCGCGTTGTCGCAGACGCTGCGCTACTGGTCGGTGGAGCAGCGCAATCACCAGCTGCCGCCGCTGACCGGTTACCTGCTCGCCAATCGCGCGCTGTGGCTGGGCATGAGCGGTATGTTGTTTGCCGCCACGTTCGCGCTGTTCCGTACCGAGCGCAGCGGGACGCGGCGGCGCCGTGGTGCGGCGTCGGTTGCGCCTGCTGATGCACCTCCCGCCAGCGCGCGCGTCACCACGACACGCCTGACGGTCACGCCCAGCTTCGGCGCGGCCACCGCATGGCGGCAACTGCTGCGCCAGATCCGTTTCGATACGCTCGGCGTGCTGCGCAGCGCGCCGTTCGTGGTGCTGCTGATGCTGGGCCTGGCCAATTTCATTCCGACCGCACTGTTCACTGCGCGCCTTTACGGTACCGCCGTGCTGCCGGTCACCTCCTTGATGCTGCAGGCGCTGCAGAACAGCTACAGCTTTCTGCTGATCATCGTGGTGCTGTTCTATGCCGGCGAACTGGTGTGGAAAGAACGCAGCAACCGTATCGACGGCATCACCGATGCCATGCCGGTGCCGGACTGGGTTCCCCTGCTGGGCAAGTTTGTGGCCTTGCTGGCGGTGATCGCCAGCTTCCAGCTCGCCGGTGCGGTGACCGCGATCGCGCTGCAGCTGGGCCACGGCTACACCAGCATCGAGCCGCTGCTGTATCTCAAGACGCTGGCGCTGGGCTCGGTACTGTATGTGCTGATGGGCGGCATGGCGCTGGCGCTGCAGGTGCTGAGCAACAACAAGTTCGTCGGCTATGCGTTGCTGATGCTGGTGCTGATCGGGCAATCGGCGCTGTCGATGCTCGACTACACCCAGAACCTCTACACCTTCGGCGGCTGGCCCAATGCGCCGTATTCGGACATGAACGGCTACGGGCACTTCCTGCCCGGCCAGTTGTGGTTCCAGGGCTATTGGGGCGTGTTCCTGCTGGCCCTGCTGTTGCTGTCTTCGGCGTTCTGGCCACGTGGCGTGGGCCATGGCCTGCGCCAGCGTGTGCGGCAGGCGCTGCAGCGCCTGCGCAGCCCGACCGGTGCGGCCCTGGCGGTCAGCCTGCTCGGCTTCGTGGCGGTCGGCGGCTGGCTGTACTGGAACACCAACGTCTACAACAGCTTCCTGTCGCCGGAACAGCGGCTGGACCTGCAGGCGCGCTACGAGCGCGATTACCGCAAATACAAGGATCTGCCGCAGCCGCGCATCATCGCCGTCGACAACCATGTCGACCTGCATCCGGAAACCCAGTCGGTGGTCATCGATGCCACCTGGACGGTGCGCAACACCCACCCCACGCCGATCAGCGAGGTGCACATCGGCATGCAGGGCCGCACGGGGGACCGCAGCCTGGTAAAGGTGGACCTGGGCGGGCAAACGCTGACCCTGCACGACGTGCCGGCCGGCTACCGCATCTATCGACTACAGCGGCCGCTGCAACCCGGCGAAGAGCGCGTATTCCGTTTCCACGTGGACCAGCATCCACATGGCCTCACCGCCGAGCAGGCACAGACCGAACTGGTCGCCAATGGCAGCTTTTTCAACAACACCTTGCTGCCTTGGTTCGGCTACAACACCCGGACCGAGATCAGCGACCGCAACGACCGCCGCAAGCGCGGCCTGGGCGAACCCACGCGTATGCCCAAGCTCGAGGACCAGGCCGCGCGCGCCAACACCTACGTCAGCGACGATGCCGACTGGCTCGACTTTGCCAGCACCGTCTGCACCGCGCCGGATCAGATCGCCCTGGCACCGGGCTATCTGCAGCAGGAATTCCAACGCGATGGCAGGCGCTGCTTCCGCTACGTGATGGACCGGCCGATGCTCAATTTCTACGCCTACCTGTCGGCACGTTGGCAAGTGCGCAAGGCGCGTTACAAGAACATCCCGATCGAGGTCTATTACGACTCCAAGCACCCGTACAACGTGCAGCGCATGATCGAAAGCGTGCAGAAGTCGCTGACCTATTACGAAGCCAACTTCAGCCCGTATCAGCATCGTCAGGTGCGCATCATCGAGTTCCCCGGCTACGCGCGCTTTGCGCAGTCATTCGCCAATACCATCCCCTATTCCGAGTCGATCGGCTTCATCGCCGACCTGCGCGACAAAGACGACATCGACTACGTGTTCTATGTCACCGCGCACGAAGTGGCGCACCAGTGGTGGGCGCATCAGGTGATCGGGGCGAACGTGCAGGGCGCCACCTTGCTGTCCGAATCGCTGGCGCAGTATTCGGCGTTGATGGTGATGGAGCGCGAGTACGGACGCGCCCATATGCGCCGCTTCCTCCGCTACGAACTGGATCGCTATCTGGAAGGCCGTGGTGGCGAAACCATCGAGGAGTTGCCGCTGTATCGCGTGGAAGACCAGCAATACATCCACTACCGCAAGGGCTCGCTGGCGTTCTACCGGCTGCGCGAGGAGCTCGGCGAGCAGGCGCTCAATCGTGCATTGCAGCGCTTCCTGGCGGCCAAGGCATTCCAGCAGCCGCCCTACACCACCTCGGCCGAGTTGCTGCAGGCCATTCGGGCCCAGGCACGCCCGGACCAGCAAGAACTGATCACCGACCTGTTCGAGAAGATCACCTTCTACGACAACCGCGTGGTCAGCGCGCAGGCGCGCAAGCGCCCCGATGGCCGTTTCGAGGTGACCGTGCAAACGCAGGCGGCCAAGTTGCAGGCCGACGGCACGGGCAAGGAGCAGGCGGTGCCGCTGGACGACTGGATCGAGGTGGCGATCTACGGTGCTCCGGCCGGCAAGAACGCACAGGCGCCGGTACTGGCCTTGCAACGGCAGCATGTCACCAGCGCCGCGCCCAGTTTCAGCATGACCGTCGACCGCCTGCCGATCGAGGCCGGCTTCGATCCGGACAACAAGCTGATCGATCGCGTGCCGGCGGACAACCGCAAGCAGGTGACGCTGCAATAGCGGGTGGTTGCTGCCGTGGCTGCTGATCGGTGATCGGCGAGGGCATGCGGGACACACAGCCGGCAGCGCAAGCGAGCCGAACAGCGCCATGACCGCTGACATGAGACATACCCGGCCCCGTCAGCGGACCTGGACCGGCAACGGCACCGGGCGCGCGTGGCATGAACGCATTCCGCAGCGCGCCTTTCCCCCACCATACTCCACGGTATACATTCCGGTCAGGCCGCCGACGGCGGCCACAGCAATCCCTGGGAGGGGACACATGCGCAAGACCTTCAAGACCCTGATGCTGGCCCTGCCGCTGGCCGCCGCCTCGCTGCTGGCCCAGGCCGCCGATTCGCCGGTGGGCCGCTGGAAAACCATCGACGACGAAACCGGCAAGCCCAAGTCGGTGGTGCAGATCGAGCAGCTCGGCAACGGTACGCTGAGCGGCAAGGTGGTCGACATCCTGCAGTCCAACCATGGGCCCAACCCGACCTGCGACAAGTGCGATGGCAACCAGAAGGGCAAGCCGATCAAGGGCATGACCATCCTGTGGGGCCTCAAGCCCGACGGTACCGCGGTGTGGAGCGGCGGCTCGGTGCTCGACCCGGCCAAGGGCAAGACCTACAAGGCCAAGGTCACCCTGACCGACGGCGGCAAGAAGTTGCAGATGCGCGGCTATGTGGGCGTTGAGGCATTGGGCCGCACCCAGACCTGGATTCGTGAATAGCTGGGATTGGGGAATCGGGAGCCGGGATTCGCAAGAGCGGGCGCCCTGCGGGGCGCCTTTTTTGTGCGTCGGCGCATCGTTGAGGGCTTGTCGTATTGGGCGGGATCCTCGGCTGCTGCCGCCGCAGCGATGGCCAAGGCCGCGCGTCTGGACCGGCACGTGGCCTGGTCCTGCCTTGACGAATCCCCAATCTCCCAGCCCCAATCCCGGCTCTCGACTAATGCGATAATCGGCTGTCCCCCGCATTACGCCTGCCATGACCCGCACCGCACTCGTCACCACCGCCCTGCCCTATGCCAACGGGCCGCTGCATCTTGGCCATCTGGTCGGCTACATCCAGGCCGACATCTGGGTGCGCGCGCGCCGCCTGCGCGGCGACAAGACCTGGTTCGTCTGCGCCGACGACACCCATGGCACGCCGATCATGCTTGCCGCCGAAAAGTCCGGGGTCACCCCGGAGGCCTTCATCGCCAGCATCCAGGCCAGCCATGAGCGCGATTTCGCCGCGTTTGGGGTGACCTTCGATCATTACGATTCGACCAATTCGCCGGTCAATCGCGAACTCACCGAGGCCTTCTACACCAGGCTGGAGGCCGCCGGTCACATCAGCCGCCGCTCGGTGGCGCAGTTCTACGACCCGGCCAAGGGCATGTTCCTGCCGGATCGCTACATCAAGGGCATCTGCCCCAATTGCGGCAGCGCCGATCAATACGGCGACAACTGCGAGGTCTGCGGCGCCACCTACGCGCCGACCGAGCTGAAGGAGCCCAGGTCGGTGATCTCCGGTGCCACGCCGGAGTTGCGCGACTCGGAGCATTTCTTCTTCGAAGTGGGCCATTTCGACGGGTTCTTGCGTGAGTGGCTGGCCGGCGATGTGGCACTGCCCGGCGTCAAGGCCAAGCTCAAGGAATGGCTGGACACCGAAGGCGGCCTGCGCGCCTGGGACATCTCGCGCGATGCGCCGTATTTCGGCTTCCAGATTCCCGGCCAGCCGGGCAAGTATTTCTACGTGTGGCTGGACGCGCCGATCGGCTACCTGTGCAGCTTCAAGACCCTGTGCGCGCAGATGGGCGAGGATTTCGAGGCCCATCTGGTCGCCGGCACGCAGACCGAGCTGCATCACTTCATCGGCAAGGACATCGTCAACTTCCACGGCCTGTTCTGGCCGGCGGTGCTGCACGGCACCGGCCATCGCGCGCCGACCCGGCTGCACGTCAACGGCTACCTCACCGTGGACGGCGCCAAGATGTCCAAGTCGCGCGGCACCTTCGTGATGGCGAGGACCTTCCTGGACGTGGGCCTGGAACCGGAGGCGCTGCGCTACTACTTCGCGGCCAAGTCATCCGGCGGCGTGGACGATCTGGACCTGAACCTGGGCGATTTCATCGCGCGGGTGAATGCGGATCTGGTCGGCAAGTTCGTCAACCTGGCCAGCCGCTGCGCCGGCTTCATCGGCAAGCGCTTCGACGGCAAGCTGGCCGACGCCCTGCCCGACCCGGCGCAGTACGACCGCTTCGTCGCCGCACTGGCGCCGATCCGTGAGGCCTACGAGCGCAACGATGCGGCCAGCGCGATCCGCCAGACCATGGCGCTGGCCGACGAGGCCAACAAGTACATCGACGACACCAAGCCGTGGGTGATCGCCAAGCAGGACGGTGCCGATGCGCAGCTGCAATCGGTGTGCACGCAGGGCCTGAACCTGTTCCGGATCCTGGTGGCCGCACTCAAGCCGATCCTGCCGCGCACCTGTGCCGAGGCCGAAGCCTTCCTGTCGGCACCGATGACCAGCTGGGACGACGTCGCGCGCCCGCTGACCGCGCACGTGATCCAGCCCTACACCGCCCTGTTCACCCGTATCGACCCCAAACTGATCGACGCCATGACCGACGCTTCAAAAGACACCATGGCCGCACCTGCGGCACCCGCTGCGACCACCAAGCCCGCACCGGCCAAGGCCGAGACGAAACCGGCGGCCGTTGCGACTCCCCAGTCCCCAACCGCCGCTCCCAGCCTCATCGGCATCGACGATTTCGCCAAGCTCGACCTGCGCATCGGCAAGGTGCTGGTGTGCGAATTTGTGGAAGGCTCGGACAAGCTGCTGCGCTTCGAGTTGGATGCCGGCGAGCTGGGCAAGCGCCAGATCTTCTCGGGCATCCGCGCCAGCTATGGCGAACCGGAAACGCTGGTCGGCCGCAGCGTGGTGTTCATCGCCAACCTGGCTCCACGCAAGATGCGCTTCGGCATCAGCGAAGGCATGATCCTGTCGGCCGGCTTCGACGGCGGCACGCTGGCACTGCTGGACGCCGATGCTGGTGCGCAGCCGGGCATGCCTGTTCGGTGAAGCGGGAATGGGGAATCGGGAGTCGGGAATCGTAGGAGCCAGAGCTGATTGTTGAGGGAGACCTGACACCAGTGCCTGGCCCGTCCCCTCATCCGCCCCTGCGGGGCACCTTCTCCCTGTGGGAGAAGGGAAAGCAGACGCCGCGCCGTTAACCAATCCCCACTCCCGACTGCCCAATCCCAGCCCCTCATGCACCTGGCCCTGTTCGACTTCGACCACACCATCACCACCTGCGACAGCTATGCGCGCTTCCTGCGCAAGGTGGCCACGCCCGCGCAGCTGGCGACGGCGAAGTGGCAGGTCGGCCCATGGGTGCTGGGGTATCGGTTGGGCATGGTGTCGGCTGCGGCGCTGCGCGCGCGGGTCACCCGCATCGTGTTCAGTGATCGCCTGCTGGACGAGGTGGCCGCGCACGGCGCCGATTTCGCGCGCACTGCATTGCCGGGCGTGCTGCGCGCCGAGGTGATGCAGCGCATCGACTGGCATCAGGCGCAGGGGCATGAAGTGGTACTGGTGTCGGCCTCGCTGGACCTGTACCTGCAACCGTGGTGCGCGCAGCATGACCTGTCGTTGATCTGCAACAAGCTGGAACACCACGCCGGCGTGCTGAGCGGGCGCTATGCGGAAGGCGATTGCGGCCCACGCAAGGCCGCGCAGATCCGCCTGCGCTATGACCTGTCGCAATACGAATGCGTGCATGCCTACGGCGACAGCCGTGAAGACAAGCCGCTGCTGGCGCTGGCACAGCAGCGCTGGTATCGCGGCAAGCTGCTGCACTGACATGCACACCGCAACGCCCGCCGCATCGCCCGACCTGGTCGAACGCCTCGACCGCCTGCTGCCGCAGACCCAGTGCGGCCAGTGCGGTTACGACGGCTGTCGCCCGTATGCGCAAGCGATGGCAGACGGCAAAGCGGATGTCGATCACTGCCCGCCCGGCGGCGATGCAGGTGCGCGTGCGCTGGCGCATGTCCTGCAGGTGCCCGCGCGCCCTTACGACCGCACGCGTGGCCTGCAGACACCGGCGCAGGTGGCGTGGATCGTCGAAGCCGACTGCATCGGCTGCACCAAGTGCATCCAGGCCTGCCCGGTGGATGCGATCGTCGGCGGCGCCAAGCACATGCATACGGTGATCGCGCCGCTGTGCACCGGGTGCGCGCTATGCCTGCCGGCCTGCCCGGTGGATTGCATCGTGCTGCGCGCAAGCGGCTAGACCGCTGGCCGGACGCGTGGCGCAGGTGCCAGGCGCGCCCCACCCGGAATCGGGGGTGCCACCTGCACCGCGATGTCTGCACTCCATGCGTGCCTGCACGACGCGTGCGTGCTCGCGGCCGGCCCCCTGAGCCGGCAGACTTGTGTCCACGCCCCGGCTTCCGCACCCGGCTGCGCCCTCGCCCTGGCCGCGCGCGCGCGGCCGGCGCGGCATCGGCAATCCCATGCATGCACCTGCGCTCCGGGCAGCGCCCAACGCCCCAAACCCGTGGCACTGGCCTCCAGGTACGACACCGCGTCAGGAACGTCCTGACGCATCCGGCGCATCCGCACTGCGGATGCGCTCGTATTGGTAGGCACTTCCATCGAGGAATCCGCCGATGCGTCCACTCGCCGCTGCCCTTGCCGCGCTCGCCAGCGTATGCCGGCCGGTTCCGCCGTTGCTGCTGGTGTTGGGCGGCTTGCCGCTGAGCGCGGCGGCAGTCACCCGTGTGGATGGCGATGCCTTCGATGGCGACAGCGGCGCGCTGCGCTATCGCGAGTCGCACTGGTTGCTCGACGATGGCGGGCGCGTCGTGCTGTATCGCTGCGCGGACGGACGCCCGTTTGCGCGCAAGCAGGTCGATGGCGGCGGCAGTTCGCCCGACTTCAGCCTGATCGACGGCCGCGACGGCTATCGCCAGGGCGTGCGTCAGCGCGACGGCGTGCGCGAGATGTTCCAGCAGGAACCCGGCAAGGCCGAGCAACGCACGCCACTGCCGGCCGACGACGGCCCGCGCGTGATCGATGCCGGCTTCGATGCATACCTGCGCAGCCACTGGGATGTGCTTGCCGGCACGCCGCAGCGCGTGGACTTCGTACTGCCAAGCCTGCAACGCCAGCTGGCATTCCGTGTCGAGCGCATCGACGATACCGGCGGCCAGCGCCGTTTTCGCCTGAGCCTGGATGCGTGGTACGGCGCGGCAGTGCCCGCGCTCGAAGTGCGTTATTCGATCGCCGACAAACGTCTGCTGCAATTCCGCGGCGTGGGCAATCTGCGCGACGAGCGCGGCCGCTATCCGCATGTGCGCATCGTTTTTCCGGACACCGCTGCGCGTGCGGTCAGCGCCGATGCGCTGCGCCAGGCGCGCGAGCAGCCGCTGGTCAAGAGCTGCAGCGCCCCGTGAACCAGGTCCGCGCCATCTTCACGTTCGACCACGCGCGGTTGCGTACAACGGCCCGGTCACCTCTTCCCCATACAGGACCATCGCCATGGCCAAGGCCTACCTCTGGATCAACGCAGTGCTCTACGTCGTGCTGGCGATCTGGTGCACGCTCTCGCCGGCCAAGACCGCCAATGCCGTGGGCTACACCCAGCTTTCGCCGGCCGGGCAATCGGAATACCTGGTCATCTATGGCGGCCTGCAGCTGGGCATGGCGTTCCTGTTCGGCTACTTCGCGTGGATCGATCAACCGCGCACCGGCCTGCTGGTCGCACTCGCGTTCTACCTGCCGATCGTGCTGTTCCGCAGCGTCTCCCTGGCGCGCCTGTGGCCCGTCTCCGCGCCCACGGTGGCATTGGCCGGCGTCGAGATCCTGTTGCTGCTCGCTGCCGTCCTGCTGTGGTTTCAGCAGCGCAAGTGAAGGACAGCGTCCGCCCAGTCCGGTAGCATCGCCCCCACCTCAAAAAACGCCCGACCGCATGAGTGCCATCCCTGGCCACGACGACGATGAAACCGGACGACTGCTGACCGCGACCGCGGGTGGCGACCGGCATGCCTTCGAAGCGCTGTACCGGCAGACCTCGCCCAAACTGTTCGGGGTGTGCCTGCGCATGATCCCGCACCGTGCCGAAGCCGAAGAGGTGCTGCAGGACGTGTTCACGCTGATCTGGCACAAGGCCGGGCAGTTCGATCCCACCCGTGCACGCGGGCTCACCTGGCTGGCGATGATCGCGCGCAACAAGGCCATCGACCACCTGCGCGCCAATGCCCCGCAACGCCGCAACGTGGCGCTGGACGATGCCGGCGAATTGCGCGCCAGCGATGCCTCGCCGCTGGAGCGCACCGAGCGCGCCAGCACGCGCCGACGCATCGACCACTGCCTGGCGGAGCTGGAACCGCCGCGCAGCGAATTGATCCGCACCGCGTTCTTCGACGGCATCACCTACGAAGAACTCGCCGCGCGCACCGACACCCCGATCGGCACGGTCAAGAGCTGGATCCGCCGCGGTCTGGCCAAACTCAAGGCATGTCTGGAACGATGAGCACGCCCTTTCCCATCGACCAGGAACCGCCGCGCGACGTGCTTGCCGGCGAATACGTGCTGGGCCTGTTGAGCGCCGACGAGCGCCTGGCTGCCGAACAACGCGTCGCCACCGACGGCCAGTTTGCGCAGGCAGTGACGCAGTGGCAGGAACATCTGGCGCCGTTGCTGGACGAGATCGCCGCCGTGACGCCGCCCGGCCAGGTCTGGGCACGCATCCGCCAGACCCTCGGCTTCGATACGCCATTGCACGCAGTGCCCCCCGCGCCGTCGGCAGCGCCGCCGGCAGGCGCGCCAACGACAGCGGTGTGGAACAGTGTGCGGTTCTGGCGCTGGGCAAGCGCCGGCGGCCTGGCCACTGCGGCCGTGTGCCTGCTGGCATTGTTGAACCTGCGCACGCCACCGGCACCGGTATCGCCGCCGCAGGGCACCGGCCCGGTGGTACAGACTCCGGTCACGCCGCCGGCGGCCACCACCGCGCCGGCGACCGGCATTGCGATGACCTCCACGCTGGCCACCGAAGACGGCCGCCCCGGCTATGTCGCATTGATGGATGCCGACAAGCACACCATCACGGTGACGCCGCTGGATCGCACCGCCACCGCCGACAAGGTACCCGAGCTGTGGCTGATCACGCCGGACGGCAAGGCGCATTCGATGGGCACCTTCGACGACCAGCGTGCACGCCGCGCGCAGATTCCCGACCAGCTGATGCCCATGCTCAGCAACGAGGCCATCCTGGCAGTGACGCTGGAGCCGCCGGGCGGTGCACCGGGCGGCGTCGCCACCGGTACCGTGGTGGCCAAGGGCGGCATCAGCACGCTGGCAATGGCGCCCTGATCCGGCGCGCCTGACGCCGCCTGCGACCACGTTGCAGGCGGCGTCAGGCGCGCAACAGCCTCATCTGCGTCACCCCTGGCTGGCGCGGTTCAATGTGTGCGCAATTGCGCGAATCGTTCGCACCGGCACGCCAAGCGCGCGCACGCATGCGACGATCGAACGCGCTGGTGCATCTGTTTACCGGCAGCGTCCGTAAAGGGTCACCACTACACACGGAGAACCACGCGTGCCGAGTACTGGCTTTGACCCACATGCCGCGCCGCCGCAGCCTGCCGACACCCGCCGACGTGGGTGGATCGCAGCGCGTACCGGCAGCCTGCGTCGTTGGGTGGATTCGCAAACCGACGAACCGCTGGACGAAGCACGCGCAGACCGTATCGACTGGCTGCGTGCCCTGCCCTTCATCGCGCTGCACCTGGCCTGCCTGGCGGTCCTGTGGGTCGGTGCGTCCTGGTTCGCGGTCGGCATGGCGGTGGCGTTGTACGCGCTGCGCATGTTTGCGCTGACCGGGTTCTACCACCGCTACTTCTCGCACCGCGCGTTCAAGACCTCACGCGTGCTGCAGTTCGTGTTCGCGGCCATCGGCGCCACCTGCGTGCAGCGCGGGCCGCTGTGGTGGGCCGCGCATCATCGCAATCATCACCGCCACACCGACACCGGCCGCGATCCGCATTCGCCGGCGCAGCACGGCTTCTGGTGGAGCCATACCGGCTGGTTCCTGACCCCGCGCAACTTCCGCACCGACTGGGAGGTCATCCCGGACCTGCGCCGCTTTGCCGAGCTGCGCTTTCTGGACCGCTTCGACATCGTGATGCCGGTGTTGCTGGCAACCGGGCTATACCTGCTCGGCGACTGGCTGGCGGTTGCCGCGCCCGCATTGAAGACCAATGGCGCGCAACTGCTGGTATGGGGCTTTGTGATCTCCACCGTGGCGCTGTTCCATGCCACCTTCACCATCAATTCGCTGGCACATCGCTTCGGCAGCCGGCGTTTCGACACCCGCGACGACAGCCGCAACAACTGGCTGCTGGCGCTGCTCACCTTCGGCGAAGGCTGGCACAACAATCACCACTTCTTTCCCGGCTCCGCACGCCAGGGCCTGCGCTGGTGGGAGTACGACCTCACCTGGTACGGGCTCACCGTGATGTCGTGGGTGGGCCTGGTCTGGGACCTCAAGCCGATGCCGACATCGCTCACGCGACGTGCCGAGCGGGTGAGCCGATGAGCGAGGGCAGGATTGCCGTGGTCGGCAGCGGGATCGCCGGCCTGGGCGCGGCGTGGCTGCTGTCGCGCCGCTACGAGGTCACCTTGTTCGAGGCCGCCGATTATCTGGGTGGACATACGCACACCCACGACATCCAGCTGGACGGCCAACGCTATGCGGTGGACAGCGGCTTCATCGTGTTCAACCCGCAGCACTATCCGCTGCTCACGCGCATGTTCGCCGAGCTGGACGTGGCCGCGCAGCCGACCACGATGAGCTTCTCGGTGCACGACGCGCGCAGCGGGCTCGAATACAATGCCGGCAGCCTGGGCGGGCTGTTCTGCCAGCGCAGCAATCTGCTCAGCCCGCGCTTCTGGGGCATGCTGGCCGACCTGCGTCGCTTCTATCGGCAGGCGCCGGCGGTGCTGCACAGCCAGGAGCGCTTCAGCACGCTGGGCGCGTATCTGCAGCGGCATGGGTATTCGGCGGCGTTTCGCGACCAGCATCTGGTGCCGATGGCCTCGGCACTGTGGTCATCGCCCTCGCAGCGCATCCTCGAATTCCCGATGGGCCAGCTGATCGGCTTCATGGCCAACCACCACATGCTGCAGCTCAGCGGGCGTCCGCAGTGGCAGGTGGTGCGTGGTGGATCCAGCAGCTACGTGCGTGCGCTGCGCCGGCGCTGGCAGGTGCTCGAGCGCCTGTCCACGCCGGTGCATGCGATCCGCCGCGCGCCCAACGGTGTGGTGCTCAGTTCCCTGCGTGGCGAAGAGCACTTCGACAACGTGGTGCTCGCCTGCCATGCCGACGACGCGCTGGCCTTGCTCAGCGACGCCTCCGCAGCCGAGCGGCAGGTCCTGGGCGGCATCACCTACCAGGACAACGACACCGTCCTGCACACCGACGCCAGCGTGCTGCCACGCGATCGCCGCGCCTGGGCGGCGTGGAATGCGCATGTACCGGCCGACCCGCAGGCGCCGTGCACGGTGAGTTACTGGATGAACGCCCTGCAGTCGCTCAACGCGCCACAGCCGTTCATCGTCAGCCTCAATCGCAACCACGACATCGCCCCGGACAAGGTGCTGCGGCGCATGCGCTACCGCCACCCGGTGCAGAACGCGGCCGCCCTCGCCGCGCAGACGCGCAAGGCCGAGATACAGGGCGTGCAGCACACCTGGTTTGCCGGCGCAGCCTGGGGCTTCGGCTTCCATGAAGACGGCCTGCGCAGCGGCGTGGATGTGGCCCATGGCCTGGGAGTGGACTGGTGATGCAGCTGCTGCGCGACGCCAGCCCCGATGCGATACCGCTGCCTCCGGGCGAGGACAGCGGTGCCGTCAGTGGGGTGGGCGCGATGCGCAGCGCGATCTATACCGGTTGGGTGCGGCACCGCCGGTTTGCGCCCAGGCCGCTGGCGTTTCGCTACCGGCTGTTCCTGATGTACCTGGACCTGTCCGAGCTCGATGTGGTGTTTGCGCGGCGCTGGCTATGGTCGGTGGGGCGCGCCAACCTGGCGCAGTTCCGGCGCAGCGATTATCTCGGTGACCCGGACATTCCGCTGGACCAGGCGGTGCGCGACTGCGTGCAGGCCCAGACCGGCGAGCGCCCCGATGGCGCGATCCGCCTGCTCACGCATCTGCGCTACTTCGGCCATGTGTTCAATCCGGTCAGCTTCTACTACTGCTTCGACCGCCATGGGGGCCTGCGCTGGGTCGTGGCGGAAATCACCAATACGCCGTGGCAGCAGCGCCACACCTACGTGCTGCCGGTCGCGCAGGCGCGCACGCATCGCCAGGTGCATGCATGGCGCTTCGACAAGCGCTTCCACGTCTCCCCCTTCATGGGCATGCAGCACCAGTACGACTGGCGTTTCAGCGTGCCCGAGGCGCAGTTGCGCGTGCATATGGACGTGCTGGATGCGCCTGGCGGCGACGCGCCGGGCGGCATCCCCGCGGCCGAGGCCGATGGCGCAGGCAGCGGTGCACGCCGCTTCGATGCCACCCTGGTCCTGCAGCGCCAGCCGCTCAACGCGCGCACCCTGGCACGCACGCTGCTGGCCTATCCCTTGATGACCGTGCAGGTGGTGCTGGCCATCCACTGGCAGGCCCTGCGCCTGTGGCTGCGCGGCAACCCGGTCCACGATCACCCTCATCCGCCTGTGCGAGAACCTCGATGAACGCCACGTCCCTGCCCGACACCGCTGCGCCGCGCGCGGCTTCCTGGACGGACCGCCTGTTGCGCAAGCGCCTGCTGGCCACGCTCGGCGAGCTGCACGATGGACAATTGCAGCTGCACGAAGCAGACGGCGTCACCACCCTCGGCAACGCCAGTGGTGCCGATGCGCTGCAGGTGCAGTTGCGTGTCATCGACCCCGGCTTCTATCGCCAGGCCGCGCTCAACGGCAGCGTCGGTGCCGGCGAGTCGTACATGGATGGGCAGTGGCACTGCGACGACCTGGTCGCGTTGATGCGCCTGCTGCTGCGCAATCGCGACCGCCTGGATGCGATGGAAACCGGCACCGCGCGGCTGGGCGGCTGGGCAATGCGCAGCCTGCATGCGTTCGCACGCAATACCCGCAGCGGCAGCCGGCGCAACATCGCCGCGCACTACGACCTGGGCAACCCGTTGTTCCGCCTGTTTCTCGACGAGAACCTGATGTATTCCTCGGCGATCTTCGTCGATGGCGAAGAGGCCCAGGGCGAGGCGGCCCTGGAGCGCGCAGCCACGCGCAAGCTCGAACGCATCTGCCAGAAACTGCAGCTTGGCCCGCAGCACCACGTGGTGGAAATCGGCACCGGCTGGGGCGGCTTCGCGCTGCACGCTGCACGCGCGCACGGCTGCCGCGTCACCACCACCACCATCTCACGCGAGCAGTTCGAACTGGCCACCCAGCGCATCGCCGCGGCCGGCCTGAGCGACCGGGTCACGGTGTTGTTGCGCGACTATCGCGATCTGGACGGCCGCTATGATCGGGTGGTGTCGATCGAGATGATCGAGGCCATCGGCCATCAGTATCTGGACACCTATTTCGCCAAGGTCGGCAGCCTGCTGGCCGACGACGGCCAAGCGCTGATCCAGGCCATCACCATCGAAGACCATCGCTATGCGCAGGCCTTGCGCTCGGTGGACTTCATCAAGCGGCATATCTTCCCCGGCAGCTTCATTCCCTCGGTGGCGGCGATGACCGGCGCGATCGCGCGCGCCAGCGACCTGCGCCTGTTCAACCTGGAAGACATCGGGCCGAGCTACGCGTTGACGCTGCGCGCCTGGCGCCAGCGCTTCATGGCGCAGCTGCCGCAGGTGCGTGCGCTCGGCTATGACGAGCGCTTCATCCGCATGTGGGAGTTCTACCTGGCCTATTGCGAGGCCGGTTTCCTGGAGCGCTCGATCGGCGATGTGCATCTGTGGCTGAGCAAGCCGGGCGCACGTCCGCCGCAGTTCGTGCCTGGCCTTTGAGCGGACGCATGCGGCAGCTCGGCAACTATCTGGGCCTGCAGGTGCTGTGGCTGGTGGCCGTCAGCGCGGCCGCGCAGGCGCGTATCTGGCCCACCCTGCTGGCGCTGGCGTTGTTTGCGCTGTATCAGCTGTGGCCGTCGCGGCGTGCGCCGGGCGATCCGCAGCTGCTGGTCGCCGCGCTGTCGCTGGGCCTGCTGCTGGATACCACGCTGGCGGCGGGCGGCTGGGTGCGCTACGCCGCGCCGTGGCCGGGCACGTTGCTGGCGCCGGCCTGGATCCTGGCGTTGTGGCTGGGCTTTGCGCTCACGCTCAACCATTCGCTGGCATCGGTGATGCAGCGGCCATGGCTGGCGGTGCTGCTGGGCGCGATTTTCGGTCCGTTTTCGTACTGGCTGGCACAACGCGGCTGGCAGGCGGTGGAATTCCGGCCGCCACAGCTGCAGGCGGTGGTCGCAGTCGGCATCGGCTGGGGCCTGGCCTGCGGCGTGTTGTCGCTGTATGCACGCCGCCTAGCGCGACCATCGCCTGACCATCCGAGGGGAGAACTGCAATGAATGCCTGGCCGCTGCTGCATGTGGGCGTGTTTGCGAGTGTGGTGATGGTGGTCGGCTGGCTGTGGCAACGCCGCAGCGGCAATGCCGGCCCGGTCGATGTGCTGTGGGCCGCGTGCCTGGCCCTGGCTGCGCCGTATTGCGCGTGGATGTCCGATGGCGCGCTGCTGCCGCGCGTGCTGGTCGCCGTGCTCGGCGGTGTCTGGGGCGCGCGCCTGGCGCTGCATCTGGGCGTGCGTGTGTTCGGCGACCCGCATGAAGATGGCCGTTATCGTGCCTTGCGCGAGCACTGGAACGGCGACCAACGCAAATTCCTGGGCTTTTTCCTGGCGCAGGCGGTCGTGGTGGTGCTGTTTTCGGTGCCGTTTCTGGCCGCTGCCAGCAACCCGGAGCCGGCCTGGAGCGTGTGGAGCACGCTGGCGATCGCGGTGTGGTTGATCGCGGTCGGTGGCGAAGCCCTGGCCGACCGGCAACTGTCTGCGCACAAGGCCAACCCGGCCAATCGCGGCGTCACCTGCCGCAGCGGCTTGTGGCGATATTCGCGCCATCCCAATTATTTCTTCGAGTTCGTGCACTGGTTCGCTTACCTGGCGCTGGCCGTCGGTGCCGGGCCATGGCCGCTCGCCCTGGCCGCGCTGGGGCCGGTGGTGATGTTCGTGTTCCTGTATCGCTTCACCGGCATTCCCTACACCGAGCAGCAGGCGCTGCGCTCGCGTGGTGAGGACTATGCGCAGTACCAGCGCAGCACCAGCGCGTTTTTCCCGCTTCCCCCTTCGTCCTGAGTCGCCTGGAGAGTCGTATGTCCACCATCACCGTTCCGCCCTCCTCGCTGCCCGAAGAATCCGTCGCGACCCGGCTGGCCGAATCCGGCGTGCTCCCCGACGCCGCATTGCGTTACGGCATCCGCCGCTTGTGCGCGCAACGCCTGCGCGATGAGCGCACCGGCGGTGCCGATGCCAGCGGCGAGCGCCAGCGTGCCTTCATCGACAGCCTGCGTGCCAGCGCGATCGCGATCGAAACCGATGCGGCCAATCGCCAGCACTACGAATTGCCGCCGCAGTTCTTCACCCTGTGCCTGGGCCGCCGGCTCAAGTACAGCAGCTGCTACTGGGACGCCACCACGCCGGATCTGGATGCGGCCGAAGAACGCATGCTGGCGCTGTACGGTGAGCGCGCCGAACTGGCCGACGGCCAACGCATCCTGGAGCTGGGCTGCGGCTGGGGCTCGCTGACCTTGTGGATGGCCGAGCGCTATCCCGGCACCACCATCACCGCGGTGTCCAACTCGCGTCCGCAGCGCGCGCACATCCTGGAGCAGTGCCGGGTGCGCGGATTGAGCAACGTGCAGGTCATCACCGCCGACGTCAACGCGCTGGCGCTGCCGCCGGGCAACTTCGACCGCGTGGTGTCGGTGGAGATGTTCGAGCACATGCGCAATTACCGCGAGCTACTGGCGCGCGTCGGCAGCTGGCTGGCGCCGGGCGGCAAGCTGTTCGTGCATATCTTCTGCCATCGCGACCTGGCCTACCCGTTCGAGGTGGCCGGCGAAGACAACTGGATGGGGCGGCATTTCTTCACCGGCGGGCTGATGCCGGCGGCCGATACCTTGCTGCATTTCCAGCAGGACGTGGTGATCGAACAGCGCTGGGTGCTGTCGGGCGAGCATTACGAAAAAACCGCCAACGCCTGGCTGGAGAACCAGGACCGCCACCGCACGCAGATCATGCCGCTGCTGAAGCAGACCTATGGCGAGGACGCGCAGCGCTGGTGGCAGCGCTGGCGGATGTTCTGGCTGGCCTGCGCCGAGTTGTTCGGTTACGACCAGGGTCGCGAGTGGGGTGTGGCGCACTATCGCTTCGTCAAACGCTGATCACCGCGCGCGGCCCGAGACGCCATCGCGGCCCGCATGGGTGAACGCGAATATCCCGGCTTTCCGGTCGTGCCGGCGCACCGGCAGGCGGGTTGGCGCCACGACCATGCCAGCGCGCCATCCGGGGGTTTGCACTGTCTGCTGGCAACGCTGCGATGCGATGCGCAACGCATGCGCAGACGATGCCATCGGCGCGCGCGATCGCCCCGCGACCGCGCGCCGCCCTGCGGTCAGCTCGCCGCAGCGGTGATCACAATTTCCACCTTCCATTCCGGCCGCGCCAACTTGGCTTCGACCGTGGCGCGCGCGGGGGTGAAGCCGTGCGGCACCCATTCGTCCCAGGCCGCGTTCATGCCGTCGAAATCGGCGATGTCGGCCAGGAAGATTTCCGCACGCAGGATCTTGGTCTTGTCGCTGGCCGCCTGCGCGAGCAGCTTGTCGATTTCGCCCAGCACCTGGCGGGTCTGCCCGGTGATGTCTTCGCTGGTGTCTTCGGCAACCTGGCCGGCCAGATAGCACACGCCGCCATGGACGGTCATTTCCGACATCCGCGGACCCGTTTCGAATCGCTGCAACATTTCAGACTTCCTACGGTTGATTGACCCGGGCATTGTCCCGCGAATGCGGCAAACGTGCAGCCCCGGCGCGCGGGTGCTGCGCCAACCACGCCCCCACCCGCACCATCCAGGCCACGATCAGCACGATGGCGCTCTTCTGGCTGATGCCCAGCGGCACGCTGCTGACCGTGACGTGGACCAGCAACACCGCAAATGCGCTCAGCCCCAGGCCAGACGCGGTGGTGAAGCGGCCCCGCCACACCCGGTCGCGGCGGAAATAGCACGATTGCAGCAACACCGCCGCGATCACGCACAGAAACGTCATGTCGGCCGAGAGCAGATGCACCAGCATGGCCGCGTCGGGCGCCAGCTCCGGCATCCAGCTATCGCCGATCGACACCATGCTCAGGCCCAGCGCCGCGCTCCAGAACAGCGCCACCACCGTGCGGCTGCGCGCGGGCGGCGCAAGTGCCGCCTGCAGGCCCGGCGCCATCCACGCCATCGTGGCAGCCAGCACGCAATAGGCCGTGCGTAACAGCAGGCCGTGGTCGCCGTGCAGATAGGCGCTGAGCTGTGCGTCGATCCAGTCCAGATCCCCACGCAGCCATTGCAACAGCAGAATCAATCCGATGAAGGCCATGCCCGTGCAGGCGGCGACTGCGCCGGCCTGCACGGCCCAGCGTGGCGGGCACGACGGCCCGGGCGACATCGCGGTGCCGGTGTGGTGTCGATCGTCCATCAATTGCCTGTCTGTGGTGCAACGGTCATCGTGTCCAGGTGGGTCGCCTGCGGCACGTGGTCGCGGCGATGCCCTATGATGCGCGCGGCCGTCCTGAGCCGACACCTGTCGGCGCGACCGAAGCCTGCATTCACCTCATTGGGCATCCACGCGATCACCCTGCATGTACCTTGACACCGACCGGCCCATGCAGACCAACCGCCCGCACGGCACGCACCATGCATGTGCCCTTCTTCCCCTCCAGCAGATCCCGTTTCCCTCATGACGGATACCTCCGTGTCTTCCCAAGCGCCGGCCAGCGGCTGGCGCCGCGCCTTGCCGGTGATCATCAGCCTGGCGATCCTGGCGATGGCGCTGCACGCGCTGTCGGGACAATTCACCGACCACGGCTATCGGCAGATCCGCCAGGCGTTCCGTGCCTTGGGTGCCGGCCAGATCGCGCTCACCTTGCTGCTGGGCTTGAGCAGCTACGCCTGTCTGGTGGGCTTTGACTGGGTCGGGCTCAAGCGCACCGGCAAGCGGCTGCACCCCGCGCGCGTGGGCATCACCGCCTTCATGGCGCACGCGGTGGGGCAGACGCTGGGCTTTGCCGCCCTCACCGGCGGCGCGGTCCGCCTGCGCGGCTATGGCAGCGTCGGGCTGACCCTGGCCGAGATAGGCCAGGTGGTGCTGATGAGCACACTGGGCTTCGTCTTCGGCGCCTGGGTGTTGCTTGGCCTGGCGCTGATGCTGGAACCGGAAGCGGCCGCGCGCGCACTGCCGATCACCGCAGAAGGCATCCGCATCGCCGGTATCGCCTTGCTGGTCGGCTACGTTGCGATGCTGGGACTGGTTGGCAGGCAGGGCCGCGAATTCGGGATTGGCCGTCATCGCTTCTGGTTGCCCGACCGCACCACGGTGCTCGGCGTCACCGCGCTGAGCGTGGTCGAGCTGGGCCTGGCGGCTGCCGCATTCTACGTGCTGCTGCCGCCGGACCCGGGTACCGGCTACTTCGGTTTCATCGGGATCTGGCTGGTGGCGGTGGTCGCCGGGCTGATCTCCACGGTGCCGGCCGGCTTGGGCGTGTTCGAGTGGAGCCTGCTCAAGCTGCTGCCGCATGTCACCCCGGCTGCGGTGCTGGCCGCCGCGCTGGCCTACCGGGTCACCTACTACATCGTGCCGCTGCTGATCTCGGTGGCGATGGCGGCAGCCTCCGGCCTGGGCGCACCGGTGCGCGCCAGCGCCAGCACCGCGCGCACCGTGTGGAAGGCCCTGCGCCCCTGGTTGCCGCAGATCCTGGCGTTGGCAGTGTTTGCGGTGGGCGCGGCGCTGGTCATCGACGGCACCTTGCCGACCCCGCGCGCGCGCCAGGAAGTGGCGCCGCTGCCGCTGATCGAGACCTCGCATCTGCTGGTCAGCCTGGGCGGCATGGTGCTGCTGCTGATCGGCCAGGGCCTGCAACGCCGCAGCCATGCGGCCTGGGTGCTGGCACTGGGCGTGTGCATCCTGCTGCCGCCGCTGTCGCTGTTGCGCGGCAGCCATATCTCGGTGTCGCTGTCGGCGGCGCTGGCCGCGGTGGCGCTGTGGGCGGCACGGCGCGAGTTCTACCGCCAGGGCGCGCTGCTGGACGAAGCCTGGTCGTGGCGCTGGCTGAGCAACCTCGGCCTGGTGCTGGTGGCCACGTTCTGGCTGTTGTTCTTCGTCTACAGCCATGTCGAATACAGCAACGACCTGTGGTGGGAATTCGCCACCTCGGCCAACGCGCCGCGTGCGCTGCGCGCGGCGTTGATCCTGTGCGTGGGCGTGATCGTGTTCGGCATGGCGCGCCTGCTGCGTGGCGGCCGCCGCCCGATGCCGGCCGCCGATGCGCAGACCCTGCAGACGCTGGCGCCGATCCTGGCCAGCAGCACCGACACCCAGGCCTGCCTGGCGCTGACCGGCGACAAGGCGTTCCTGCTCGACGAGCAGGGACGTGGGTTTGTGATGATGCAGCGTTACGGCGGCTCGCTGATCTCGATGGGCGACCCGGTCGGCACGCCCGAGGTCGCACGCGCACTGATCTGGCGCTTCCGCGAAGAGGCCGACCATATGGGCCTGCGCCCGGTGTTCTACCAGGTCGGCGAAAAATACTGGCAGACCTATCTGGACATGGGCCTGACCCTGGTCAAACTGGGCGAAGAGGCGATCGTGCCGCTGGAAGGCTTCACCCTGGAAGGCCGCGACCGCGCCGATCTGCGCCAGGCCTGGAACCGCGGCAAGCGCGGCGGCCTGACCTTCCGCATGCTGCAGCCCGAGCAGGTGGATGCGGTACTGCCGCGCCTGACCGAAGTGTCCGAGCAATGGCTGGAAGAAAAATCCGGCGAAGAGAAGGGCTTCTCGCTGGGCAGCTTCGATGCGGACTATCTGCGCCGCTTCCCGGTGGCGGTGGCCGAGGCGGAAGGCCAGATCGTGGCCTTCGCCAACGTGTGGCAAGCGCCGGCCGGCGGCGAGCTGTCGGTGGACCTGATGCGGCACAGCGCGCAGGCGCCCAAGGGCACGATGGATTTCCTGTTCATCGAGCTGTTCCTGTGGGGGCAAGCCAACGGCTATACGCGCTTCTCGTTGGGCATGGCGCCGCTGTCGGGCCTGGCCGAGCATCGCCTGGCCGGCCGCTGGAATCGCTTTGCCAGCCTGGTCGCGCGTCACGGCGAGCGCTTCTATGGCTTCAGCGGCTTGCGTCGCTTCAAATCGAAGTTCGCCCCGACCTGGCGCCCGCGCTACCTGGTCGCGCCGGGCGGCATGCATCTGCCAGCCGCATTGCTCGATGTCACCCGATTGATCTCGGTGGATCCCGGCCGCCAGGAGTAACACCACACAGGGCCTGCGGTTTTCATGCGAATGCGTCGGTCTATGGCGGGCGCCTGCACGTGTGCCTGCGCGTGTGCCTGAAGGCATTGCTTGTTGGTGAGCGGTAGCGATATTGGGAGCGTGGTGCCGCGTCCGGTGGCGGCATGGATGCCGCCACCGAGCCTACATGGACGTACTTGCGGCGTGTCCCGACACCGGATGCGGCGCCGCGCCGCCGACCGACTCCGCGCACCGATCAAACTGTGCACAAAATCTAGCGTTTCCATGCGAATGCTTCGGTCTGCGGCGGGCGCCTGCACGCGTACCGGCGTGGGACACGCCGCAAGTACGTCCGTGTAGGCTCTGGCGCGGCATCCATGCCGCTCAAGGTCCCACACCGGCACGCGCGCAGGCACCTCCGGTTGCTGTCGGTTGCGGAACGAAAAGCGAACGGATTGCTGGGCTACACGTCCTTCGAGTGCCCATCCTGGCCGTAGCAGCAGATAGATAACTCACCATGTGCGTTGGCGACGGAGTCCGCAGGCATCTACACGTGTTGAGCGCATTGCTTGCCGATCAGCGGTAGCAACGTTGGAAGCGTGGTGTCGCGTCCGGGGGCGGGACCGTGTGGCGGCATGGATGCCGCCACCGAGCCTACATGGACGTACGCGGCGTGTCCCGACACCGGATGCGGCGCCGCGCTGCCGACCGACTCCGCACACCGACCAATTGCACACTAAATCCGTCCGCTTCCTGCGAATGCTCCGGTCTGCCGAGGGCGCTTGCACGCGTACCGGCGTGGGACACGCCGCAAGTACGTCCATGTAGGCTCTGGCGCGGCATCCATGCCGCTCAAGGTCCCACGCCGGCACGCGCGCAAGCACCACCGGTTGCTGTCGGTTGCGGAGAAAAATGCCAAGCGCCCGCCGAGCTGCAGCGGCCGAACCGAACGGCGACGATCAGGTTGTTGACATGCGTCAGCCGGAAGTCGGCTGACGCATGGGCAAAAATGCACTGCTCGCTTATGGCTTCGACAGAGCGTGCAACTGCTCCATGATCACCTTGGCCAGGGTCGCGTAATCGCCCTTGAAGTGGTGATCGCCCGGTAGCGCGACCCGCTTGGCGGCCTGTGGCGGTAGGCTCGGGCAGAGCGCATCCTGGTCGTCCTGGCCGTAGATGCAGACGGTGGTGCCGGCGGGCAGTCGCTGCACTTCCGGCGCAATCGGCAGGCCATCGTCGTCCGAACCCAGCCAGTTGCTGACGTGGAATTCGTAATCGGCCAGCTTGCCTACCGACAACAGCGCGGTCATGCGCAGGTTCTGCTTGGTCTGCGCCGGCAGCGTGTTGATCGCGGCCGGCAATACGTCCGCGCCCTGCGAGAAGCCGATCAGCACCACCCGCTGGCGTTGCCAGCGCTGCGCATAGAAACGCGCGATGCGATCCAGGTCGGTCGCAAAGCCCTGCGGTGTACGCTCGGTCCAGAAGTAACGCAACGAATCCAGGCCGACCACCGGGATGCCTTGCGCGGCCAGTGCATCGGCCACCTCTTCGTCCAGGCCTGCCCAGCCGCCATCGCCGGAGACGAAGATCACGAAGGTGTCGTCGTCGCTGTCGCCGTCCGGCTTGGCCGGCACTTCCACCACCGGCAGATCTTCCAGCCCGCCCGGCGGTGGCGGCAAGGCCACGCCCTTCTGCTCGCCCAGCGAGCGTGCCGCAGCGCGCAGGCCCGGCAGGATGTCGCCCCGCGCCGAACGCGTAAAAGTGCGTGCCTGCGGCACCTGCTTGAGGAAGCTGTCTTCGGCGGCGGCCGGGCAACGCTTGTCCTGGCTCCCGGCAAGCACCCAGGGAATCTGCAACGGCACCGGCAGCAGCGTGTTGCTGCCCGGGCGTACGCCCGGCTGGCAGATCGCCTGATCGGATACCGTGGCCGGGCACAGCCCATCGGTCAGCACGCCGGCCAGCACATGCGGCTTGGCTTGCGCCCCGATCGCATAGGCCAGCGCGGCCCCCTCGCCGTCGCCGACCAGCAGCGGCAGGCTGTAGGTGGGCACGTGGTAGAAGGCCTGCACGTAGCGCGAGAAATTCTCCACATCGCCGACCGAGAACGCGCAGGTGCCGCCGGCCTTGCGCAGCACCGCATACAGATGCGCGGTATCCACCATCGCCACCATCGCGCCATCGGCACGCAGGCTTTCCGCCTGCGTCTGCCGCTTGACGTTGTTGCCGGTGCCGGTCAGCCAGATCACCACGCGCTGCGGCTCGCCCTTGGGCATCAGCACCGGCACCTGCTCGAAGCGGCCGTGGCTCACTGGCTGCGTCGTCTGCGCAGCCGCCATGCCCGATAGCGTCAACATCGCCGCGCCGCAGAGCGCGCTCCACATCTCAAGTCGTCGCATGTCGCACCATCGGAAAGAGTGGTTCAAAGATAATCGCTCCGGGCGGCCACGCGAAGCGCGGCGCTTCGCTTATCGCGCATGTGCCTGCTGCCGCGCTTCCCAGGCGGCCAACGCCTGCCGGTAGCGCGCCAGTTCCTCCGCGTACAGATCGTGCACGCACAACGGGCAACCGCTTTCGCAGCACTCGTTGGGTGCAGGCGGCTCGGGCGGCTGCGGGCGTGGATCATGATCGGGAGCGACGCGGTCGTGCATGTGCGCATTGTAGCGTGCGCCACCAGCGCGCCCGGATGAACCGCCTGGCCCCGTGTGCCGGGTCAGCGCCCCAGCCGCCGCCGCAGATTGGCCCGTGCCGCAGCGTCGTAGCGCGCATGAAAGTCGTCGCTCAGAAAGATGCGCGGACGCTCCAGCAGGCCGGCCAGGAACCGCCTGCGATTGAGCCGGAACAACAGGCTGGGCACATGCCCGCGGTATTCGACGGCAATGGCCTGGTCGTAGGCATCGAACACCGCCGCCGGTGCGGCCAGGATCGCCATGTCGCAATCCAGGAACAACGCCGCTTCGGCATCCACATCCGACGGCTGCAGTTGTCCGTGGCGTGCGGTCAGCAGGATCAGGTGCTGCACGCGCTGCAGATCCACCGACACCTGCGGCCACCAGCGCGGGATGCAGTCCGCCGCCCACCTGGCCGATTCCGCCTCGTTGTCGCTGCGCCCGGGTTGATACACCGCATCGTGGAACAGCACCGCCAACCAGACTTCGACCGGCTGCTGCCAGCCCGGCCCGGCGGCGACCTCGGCGTAATGCTGCAGCAGCGCGCGCACATGACCGAAGTGGTGATAGGCGCGCGGCGGCGTGGCATAGGCCTGTTCGAGCGCGGCCAGGTGCTCGGGCTGCAATGGCAGTGGTATGGTGGTGGCGTCCATGCACGCAGGCTACCGCGGACGCACCTGCCCGCGCATCAGCGCAGCGACCACTGCCCTTCGAGCTGGTAACGCGACTGGCCCAGAAAGCTGCGCACCAGCGCGAACTCGCGCACCGTCCACGCCAGCGCCTCGCAGCGCCGTTGCGGCAACGACTGGTTGCAATACAGCAGCGTCATATGCGGCGTGTACTGCGCATCGCCGGCAATGCCCGCATGCGCCAGTTGCCGGCCCAACGCGCCCTGCAGTTCGTACAGCCCGCGCACCTTGTCTTCGCCACGCAGCACGCACGGCAACTGCGAACGTCGTCCCCCGAAGGTGCCCACCCGATCGAACTCCACCGCGAACGCGTCCATTGCCACGCGCCCGGCCGCCTGACTGGCACGGCTCACCAACGACGGCGGCAAGCCGCCCGCGTAATCACCCAGATGATGCAGGGTCACATGCAAGCGTTCGCGCGCCAGCGGCCTGCCATCGACCTGTCCACCATGCAGCAGCCCATCGGCAATCGCCGCGGCGCGCTGGGCAGTCGATGCATCGGCCATCACCGCGAAGAACAGGCGCTCGGTGGTCTTCTCCTCGCCAAGGCCAAGCGACAGCTGCGCCTCGGCCGAGGACAGGTACAGGAACTGCTGTTTCATGGGCTGATTCCACGACCGCGTACGCGGACCTGCCGGAAGAAGGGCGGCGGATACTAGCAGACCAACTGCGTGCGTGACACGCCTTCAACATCCACGCCACGACGTGGAACGCGCGCAATGCGTGGAACAAGAACAGTGTCACTGGCTGCGCGTGGCACAAAAAGAAACGGGCAGCTCGCGCTGCCCGTTTCCGCCTTTATCGGTTCACTCCACAAGCTGCATCACAGGGATGCGCCTGGGTCACGCGCGCAGGTTATGCGGCGCTCTTCATCGCATGCTTGCGGTTACGCATCACGTCATGACAGGCGCGCACTTCCGGCAGCAGACGCAGTGCGGCGTCGCGTGCGGCGGCCGGGGTGTCCTGATCGGCGATGGTTTCATCGAATGCCTTCAGCAAACGATCTTCGGACTCTTCCAGTTCGGCCACATAGCCATACTTGGTGTCGCCCAGGGTTGCGCGCACCTTGCCGTAGAACTGCTGCATGCTGCCGACCATGGTGCCGCTGGTTTCCGGCTTGCCACCGACCGAGGCGACGACGCTGCTCAGGTTGCTGACGATGTCGGACTTCACACCGGCGATGCGGCGGAACAGCGTTGCAAGTTCCGCATCGCCCACCTTGGCAGCAGCTTCTTCGTAGAAGTCCTTGCCGTCGCGGGAAATGGCGATGAGGTCGTTGAGGCTGTGCTCGGTCTTGCTCTGAATGCTCATGTGTCGCTCCTGGTTACGATGGGCCAGCGCTGCGCGAGTCGAAAAGGCGCTTGCGCTGGCTTTCGGGGGATGAGGCAATCAATGGATCGATTGCATGCATTGCGTTGTGTACGGCCTTAGCTTGGCGGGCCACCCATAATCGAGATGTGAGTGCGGTGGCGATTGTCCTCACGCGATCATGCAGGCAATGAATGGCGATTCATCGATGCCAAGAATGAGTCAAGCTATTTCGGCTGCCGGCTCGCCCACATGTTGTCGACCAGATTGGGATACGGCCGGCCAGCCTCCTCCGCACGCTGTCTGGCAGCGGTTTTCTGGGCAGCGGTCAGCGGCGTGGACGCGGACCTCCCCTTGGGCTTCGGGCGCTTCCATGGAGGTGGGATGAAGTCGGTCATGGCGCTGTACGGTCCGCTCGCAATGAAGCATGCAGTCTCGATGTCGGGCCGTGAGTCGGCCGTGGATGGAGCCCTGCATCCTGGATGTGCAACTGCATCGCGACGGGTACGACCGCTATCCATGCTGCCACTCATCACGGCAACGGCAGCATGTGGCAGAGCAGGCCGGATAACCGCCTGCGCCACCGCGCCCAAGCCGCTGCGCTTCAGCAGCTCGCCAGCGCCGTCCGCTGCCGGCGTTCCTGCCAGACCGCCAGGGCATACACCAGCAAACCGCCCAGCGCAGTGGCCGCGCCCACGTAGCCGGTCGAGGTCCAGCCCCACCCGGCCGTGATCGCCATGCCACCCAACCATGGGCCCAGCGCGTTGGCGGTATTGAACGCGGCATGGTTGGACGCCGCCGCCAGGGTCTGCGCCTCTGCGGCCACATCCATCAGCCGCGTCTGCAGTGCAGGTGCCAGCGCACCCATGGTGCCGACCGCCACGATCGACACGAATACCCACAGGCCCGACTGCGCGGCCAACGGGAAGGTCAACATCACCACCACCGACCACACCAGCAACACCGGTACCGCACGGAACTGCATGCGATCGAACAGCCAGCCGCCCAGGATGCTGCCGAGCACGCCGCCGACACCGAACGCCACCATTGCCAGCGGAATCCGCGCCGGCGCCACGCCGGTCACTGCGGTCAGGGTGGGCGCCAGATAACTGAAGACGCAGAACATGCCGGAAAAACCCACCGCGCCGATCGCCAGGGCCAGCCACACCTGCGGCTGGTTGAAGGCCCGCAGCTCGCGCAGCGGCTGTTGGCGCGGCTCGTCCGGCGCGGGCGGCAAGCGTGATGCCACTGCGGCGACCGTGCACAACGCAAGCACCGATACCGCCGCGTAGGCCCAACGCCAGCTCACGATCTGGCCCAGCCAGGTCGCCAACGGATTGCCCACCAGCAAAGCGATGCTCAGGCCCAGCAACACCCGGCCCACCGCAGTGGCGCGCTGATTGGGCGGGCTGATCGACGCGGCGACCAATGAAGCAACGCCGAAGTAGGCGCCATGCGGCAAGCCGGCGATAAACCGGCACAGCAACATCGTGTGGTAGCTCGGCGCCAGCGCACTGGCGAGATTGCCCAGCGCGTAGAACACCATCAACAGCAGCAACAAGGTGCGCCGCGGCCAGCGGGCGCCGACAATCGCCAGCAACGGCGCACCGACCACCACACCCAATGCATAGGCGCTGATCACATGGCCGACCTGCGGCTCGCTGATCTGCAGGCCCTGCGCGATCTGGGTCATCAGCCCCATGGTGGAAAATTCGCTGATGCCGATCGCAAAGCCACCCATCGCCAACGCAAACAGGATCAGCACGTAATCGCGCCGGGACACACGCGGCGTTGAAAGATCGGTATCGGACATGCCCGACTCCAGGATGACGGGGCGGCTTATTATTGTGCAACGCAGCAATCGACGAAAGCGCGGCGCCTGCTGCGATTCAGCGCCAGGCCCCAGCACATCACAGTTTGGCCGATCCCGTCGCGACAGAAGACGCTGTGTCCTATCGCTATCGCTCGAATCCGCTTTGGTCCGCCACCATCGCTAGGGGGCACTCGCGATCGGCGCGGTGTCGCGCACGGCGCGTGATCCACACCCAATTGGTTGCTGATGTCCACATCCACTGAATCCCCATTGTTCTCACCGGTGCGCCTGGGCGCGCTGGATCTTGCCAACCGCGTGATCATGGCGCCGCTGACGCGCAATCGCGCCGTCGCCGGGCAGGTGCCCTCGCCGCTCGCCGCCGAGTACTACGGCCAACGCGCCAGTGCCGGATTGATCGTGGCCGAAGGCACGCAGATCAGCCCGCTGGGCCAGGGCTATCTGGATACGCCCGGCATCCACACCGCCGCGCAGGTCCAGGGCTGGCGTGCGGTCACCGATGAAGTGCATCGTCGTGGCGGCAAGATCGTGTTGCAGCTGTGGCATGTGGGCCGCGTCTCGCATACCAGCGTGCTGCCGCCAGGCGAATCGCCGGTGGCGCCCAGCGCCATCCGCGCCGAGGGCAAGACCTACACCAAGGATGGCTTCCAGGATGTCTCCGAGCCGCGCGCGCTGGCGCTGGACGAAATCCCCGCCTTGATCGAGGACTACCGCATCGCCGCGCGCAATGCCATCGACGCCGGCTTCGACGGCGTGGAAGTCCATGCGGCCAACGGCTACCTGCTCGACCAGTTCCTGCGTGACGGCTCCAACCAGCGCACCGACGCGTACGGCGGCGACATCGAAAACCGGACCCGCCTGCTGACCGAAGTGATGCAGGCCATTGCCGACGAGATCGGTGCCGAGCGCACCGGCGTGCGGCTGTCGCCGGTCACTCCGGTGTACGGCATGCACGACTCCGACCCGCAGCCCTTGTTCGAACGTGCGGTTGAGCGTCTCAACCTGATCGGCGGGCTGGCCTTCGTGCACGTGATCGAAGGCGCAACCGGCGGTGCGCGCGACAACGTCGCCTTCGACTACGCCGCGCTGCGCGCCAGGTTCGACGGCGCCTGGATCGCCAACAACAGCTACGACAAGGCTCTGTCCGAGAAAGCCCTCGACAGCGGCTACGCCGATGCGATCGCCTTCGGCCGTCCCTTCATCGCCAACCCGGACCTGGTGCGTCGCCTGCGCGAGAACGCCCCGCTGGCCGATGTCGACCAGGCCACGCTGTACGGCGGCGGTGCCAAGGGCTATATCGACTACCCCGCCCTGCCGGACTAAGAGCGCTGCAGCACTACCGCGCCGCCGCCGGGCGGGGGCGGCCGGTGCGCGGAACCGGCATCACGTCGGTTCCTCCGCGCCGTCCGCACCCATCTGACAACGGCTCGCTATGTTCATCAGCCGCTGTAAGGCACACCGGTTGCGCTCGGCATCAAGCGAGCGCAGCCGCTGCGGCAGATCGGTCCGTCCATGCATGCAGCGCGGCCCCAGGCCTCGGGCAGCCCCGTGCGTCTTGCATGCGCCAAGCGCCCTGCTGCCGGATCGCGATGCGGCGGCCATCGGGCACCTGCCCACTCAATCATTGAACCAGCGCGCAACACCACGCGCTTGTGCGTGTTACGCAACAGGCTGGCGACGACGCATACGTATCCATGGCAACGCGCTTGCAACGCCGATGCCTTCGCACCGTCGCACTATCGGCAGCAACCACATGACGCGCGCACCCGGCCCCGCTAGGATCATGCCGACACTGTTTTCTGGACTGCCGATGCGGCCCCTGTTCACTGCTGTTCTCTTCTGCACGTTGCTGATCTGCGGGCAAGCGTCTGCCGTGCCGTTCTGGGGCGCGCGCCAGTCAAGCCCTGCGGAAACGGCGCCGGCCGACCTCAAGCCGGGCGAATGGATCTGGGGCGGCGTCAGCAAGGGCTGGGGACCGATGGCGGTGATCGTCAGCCTCACCGAGCAACGCGCCTATGCGTATCGCAACGGCATCCTGATCGGCATTTCCACCATCAGCTCCGGCAAGCCCGGGCACGAGACACCGACCGGTGTGTTCACCATCCTGCAGAAGGACAAGGACCACCGCTCCAATCTCTACAACGCCGCGCCGATGCCGTATCAGCAACGCCTGACCTGGGACGGCGTGGCCCTGCACGCAGGCGGCCTGCCCGGGTATCCGGAATCGCATGGCTGCGTGCACCTGCCGTCGGAATTCGCGCGGCTGCTGTTCGACAACTCCAACATGGGCATGGTGGTGGTGGTTGCGCAGGCCGGCGTGGATGCCGACGCGGTGGTGCATCCACGCGCGCTCAGCCCGATCGACCCCACCACCGGCGCGCAGCGTGCGTTGCTGCCGCTACCCAACGGCCAGACCTTTGCGTGGCAACCGGAACTGGCGCCCACCGGCCCGATCTCGATGCTGGTCAGCAGCAGCGATCAGCAGCTGGTGGTGTATCGCAACGGCGTGGAAATCGGACGCGCGCAGGTGGCATTGCGCGCACAGACCGGTGCCGCGCCGCTGGGCACGCAGGCGTTCATCGTCGGCCAGGGCTTCCTGCCTGGCGAGGTGCCTGGCCTGCCCGGTCAACGCATGCCCAACTGGATGCGCATCGGCATCCCCGGCAGCAATGCCGCGGCAGGACAGCCGCTGGATGCCGCCACCATCGCCCGGCTGCAGGTACCGCCGGCATTCCTGGCAGGCCTGCTGCCGCTGTTGACGCCTGGCGTGGTGCTGGTCGCCACCGATCAACGCATCCTTCCCGAAACCACCGGCGGCAAGCTGCAGGTGCTGGATTCGGATCCGCCCGAGGCGCCCTGAGCGCAGGCTGCGCCGCGTTATCGCGCCGGCGAGTTGCAAGCTGCGCGTGAGGTTGCGCGCGCACATGCTTGCAGCCCAGCATCGGCAGGCACTCGTATGCGCTGGCGGTGCCGAGCGCTGGCCGCCCGCCCGGCGCTGTTGAGCGCGCGACCCGACGCGCGTTGCTGCGATTGTCAGCGCGACCTGCCTGGCAGATGATGCAGACATCCCTCATTGCCAAGGATGTGCGTGATGCGTTTACTCACTGCGGTTCTGCTCGGCAGCACGCTATTCGGTTACGCGTCCTCCACGGCAGCGGCCGAGCCGCTGCGCCCTGCCGCACCGAACGCCGAGTGCCTGGATGCGCGCAAGGTGACGGAACTGCATCAAGCCGATCCGCGCACGCTGGCGGTGGCCGAACAAGGCGGACGGCTGTTCCGCATCAGTCTGGCGCAGGACTGCCCGCAGCTGGCCGCACGCGCGGATGCGCGCCTGCTGGCGGCGCACGGCTGGGTCTGCAACGGTGCGCCGGCATACGTGAGCTCGGGCCAGCAGCACTGCGCGGTCAGCCAGATCGCCAGCTTGAGTGCGCGCGAGTACGCCAGCGCGGCGCGGCAACGCGACAGCATTATCCCGACCCTGGACGGGGTCAGCGTGCGCGAAGCGCGCCGGCGCAATTTCGCCGGCTCGTCCAGCTACTGCTTCAACCCCAGCATGCTGCGTTCGTGGTCGGAAGACGGCCAGGGGCTGGTGGTGGAAGTGTCGCCACGTCACCCCGGCACGCATCGCCACTACCGCGTCGAACTGATGGACAGCTGCCGCGAACTCAGCGGCGCGCCGCCGATTCGCTTCGTCTCCGGCATGGGCTTGAACGCGATCTGCGGCAATCCCGGCGACAAGGTCGATGTGCTCGACGAAATGGCACTTGCCGGCGCAGCTGCCGGATCCGGCCAGCAGGGCGACTTGAGCACCACCCGCGGCGGCCTGGCTGCGCGGATGCGCCAGAGTTGCATGGTCGCGGCGGTGTATCCGCGCGACTGAGCGTGCCGCAACGTAGGAGCGCGCTTGCGCGCGAGGGAGCGTTATCGATGCGCCCCATCGCGCGCTAGCGCGCTCCTAACACACGCTACATGCGGCGCCCCCGCAACAGCCTCAGGCCTTGCGCAGGAAACAGGTCTTCAACACCAGCCCCTTGATCTTTTCCGAATTGCCTTCGATGTGCTCGGCATCGTCTTCGACCAGGCGGATGTTGCGGATAAGCGTGCCCTGCTTGAGCGGAATCGACGAACCCTTGACCTTCAGGTCCTTGATCACGGTCACCGTGTCGCCGGCCTGCAGCAGGTTGCCGTTGCTGTCGCGCACCACCGTCGTGGTCGCGGCGGATTCGCCGGCGCTCCACTCGAAGCCGCAGTCTGCGCAAATCCACAACGCGCCATCGGCATAGGTATTGTCCAGGCCACATTGCGGGCAGGCGGGAACGGGAGACATGCGATTCCTGAGAGTTGAAACGGGTGTGAATTGTAGCCTCCCTGCCGCGCGATCACGTCTCCGGCACGGCACCAGCGCGATAGTGCGGCGCTTGTCGAATGCCCTGCAGGTCGCGCGTGTCCAACCCATCGGTTCCCCAAGCCCCCGGCGCTGCGCCAGGACCCACCGAGCCCGCGGCTGGCGAACCGGGCGCGGCAAAAAAAACCGGCTCGCATCTGGTGGTCTACGTCGCGCTGGCCGGCAACCTTGCCATCGCGGTCGCAAAATTCATTGCCGCAGGGATTTCGGGCAGCTCGGCGATGCTCAGCGAAGGCGTGCACTCGCTGGTGGATACCGTCAACGAAGTCCTGCTGCTGTACGGCCTGCGCCGCGCAGCGCAGGCACCGACGCCGACCCATCCGTTCGGATACGGGCGCGAGCTGTACTTCTGGAGTTTCATCGTTGCGCTGCTGGTGTTCGCGATGGGCGCAGGCGTGTCGCTGTACGAAGGCATCGTGCATCTGCGCAACCCCGAGCCGGCCAAGAGCCATCTGGTCGCCTACATCGTGCTCGGCGTGTCGATCGTGTTCGAAGGCATTTCCTGGGTGGTGGCGCTGCGCGAATTCCGCGCCAAGAAGGGCCGCATGGGGTATTTCCAGGCATTCCGGCAGAGCAAGGACCCCAGCACGTTCACCGTGCTGCTGGAAGACAGCGCCGCCTTGATCGGCTTGTTCATGGCGGTACTGGGCCTGGCCGGCGCGCAATTGCTAGACATGCCCGAGCTCGATGGCATCGCCTCGATCGGCATCGCCTGCGTACTGGCCTTCACCGCATTCCTGTTGGCGCGCGAAACCAAGGGCCTGCTGATCGGCGAACCCGCGCATGCGCACGTCACCGAATCGCTGCTGCGCATTGCCGCCAGCGATCCGGACGTGCGTGCCGCCAATGGCGTATTGACCATGCAGATGGGCCCGAACCAGGTGGTCGCCGCCCTGAGCGCCGAGTTCGAGGACAGCCGCACCACCCCGCAGATCGAGGCCTGCGTCGGGCGCATCGAAGCGGCCGCCAAACGCCAGCACCCCGAACTCACCGCGCTGTTCATCAAGCCGCAGACACCGGAAACCTGGCATGCGCGGCGTGTCCAGATGGAACAGGGTGCCGAGAAGGAATAGCGCGCTGCAGGCCGTGGATTGCGCGCGATGCGATGCGATCCGATGCGGCCAACCGCTGCACAGTAATGCGCATGGCGCTGCTGACGTTCGAGCACCGATGCAGCGCCAGGAATGGGCCGCATCGCAGAGCTGACATCGTCACCACCAAGCTGATCCTCGCCATAACCGCCGCCGCGGCTGCGGTTGCATCGCCCGGGGCGATTGCCTACGGTAGGCGGGCACCAACTCCTGGCGTCGTGAGTCAGCCGACGCATCCCACTCGATCATCAGCATGGAGGTTTCCGATGGAAATCAGCCAGGGTCGCGTTGCGACCATTCATTACACCCTTTCCGACGACAGCGGACAGGTCCTGGACCGTTCGACGCCAGACACACCCCTGAGCTATCTGCACGGCGCCGGCAACATCGTGCCCGGCCTGGAACAGGCGCTGGACGGCAAGCGCAGCGGCGAGACGCTCACTGCCGACGTGGTGCCCGAACAAGGCTACGGGCCGCGCCACGCGCAGCTGATCCAGCAGGTGCCGCGCGCGGCATTCCCGACCGATGTCGAGGTCGTGCCGGGCGTGCAGTTCGAGGCGCGCACGCAGCAGGGCCCGGTGCTGGTCACCGTCACCGAGGTCGGCCCGGAACAGGTCACCGTCGACGGCAACCATCCGCTGGCCGGGCAGACCCTGCACTTTGCGGTCGAAGTCGTCGACGTGCGCGAAGCCACCACCGAAGAACTGAACGAAGGCCAGGTCGCCAGCGTCGCTGCCTGACCCTGCGTGCCGCGTGCCGGCGGGCATGCGGCACGTCGCTTGCTGCGACGTCCGAACGCAGGGCGATGGGCGTCGCCGGCGGCAGAAGTAGTAAAGTGCGCGGCCCGCTCACAGGCCCGTCCGCATGAAACTCGGCATCGACTTCGGTACCAGCAATTCCGCCGCCGCGGCAATCGTCGATGGCCAGGTGGTGCCGGTGCGCTTCGGCGAGGCCTTGCAGTTCCGCACCACGGTGTATTTCCCCGACACGATGCGCGACCCGGACGATTTCAGCCTGACCCCGGCGCTGGAATACGAGGTCGAACGGCTGATCGACTCCGGCCGTCGCGACGCGGCCGCGGCCGGCCGCACCTCCAGCACCGAGAGCCTGCGCCGCGACGCGATCCGCATCGTGCGCCGCCAATGGATGGAAGAGCAGGTGCGCGAGCCGCGCAGCTCCGCCGCCCTGCTGCAGAACGCGGTCTACGGCGACGAAGCGCTGGATGCGTACTTCCTGGAAGGCGAAGGCAGCCTGGTGCAGAGCCCCAAATCGATGCTGGGCTACAACCTGCATCCGCGCGCGCGCCAGACCATCACCGGCATCGCCACGCACGTGCTGGAGCACATCCGGCTCACCGCCTCGCGCCAGTTCGACATCAACATCCGCAGCGCCACGCTGGGCCGCCCGGTGCAGTTCCGCAGTTCCATCGGCGAGGCCGGCAACGCGCAGGCGCTGGAAATCCTGCAGACCGCCGCGATCGCCGCCGGCTTCGACCAGGTGGATTTCCTCGAAGAACCCGCAGCGGCCGCGATGCACTACCACGTCAGTCACGACAGCCGCCACGACACCGTGGTGGTGGACATCGGCGGCGGCACCACCGACATCGCCCATGCCAGCGTCGGCGGCAGCACCGCGCCGCAGGTCCACCGTGCCTGGGGCATCGCGCGCGGCGGTACCGACATCGATCTGGCGCTCAGCCTGGCCGCCTACATGCCGCTGTTCGGCCGCGGCATCACCCGCGTGCCCACCCACCACTACGTGGAAGCGGCGATGGTGCAGGACATGACCCGCCAGCGCGAATTCCGCCTGCACAAGTACCAGGACGTCCCCGCCCCGTTCGACAAGCGCCTGCAGGCGCTGCAGGACACCGGCAATACCGCACGCCTGTACCGCGGCGTGGAAGCCTGCAAGATCGCACTCAGCGAACGCGACCGGCATCAGGCCGCACTGGACTTCATCGAACGCGGGCTGGACGTGGAGGTGCAGGCCAGCGCGCTGGTTGCGTCTGCTTCCAACTATCTGGGCGAACTGGAAGGCTTGCTCGCACAGGTTCGTGCCGACCTGGCTGCGCCGCCCGCGACACTGTTCCTGACCGGCGGCATGTCGCGCGCCGGCTATATCCGCGACACGGTGGCAGCCGTGTTCCCGGAATCGCGCCTGGTGCAGGGCGACCCGTCCTTTGGCGTGGTGCAGGGCCTGGCCTGGGCAGCGGCCGCCGGGGCCCGCCCGTCGGGCGGTTAAGGCAACCTGCGCTCGCATCCCTTATAATGCACGGTTGCTGCATGATGCTTAGCCGTCTTGTCAGCAAGGCACGCTTGCCGTGCCACCGCGATTGCGCACCGAACGCGACCGCACCTCTCGACACCGCTTCCGCGCGCGCCACCCTATCCGCACGCGGTGTCATTGCACTTCCCCGCTACAGGAGGCCACATGGCACGTCCCGCGACCAAGCAGAAATCCCAGCCCAGCATCGCTCGCAGCGAAGGCAAGTCGCAGCCGCTCAGTCGTGAGCGCATCGCTGCCGACATCGCCGCGTTCCGCAAGACCGGCGGCCGGATCGAAGTGCTCACCACCAACTTCGGCCCTGCGCGTAACGACGGCGACAAGATCGCTTAAGCGTTACCCGCAATCGAAAAGCGTTGAACCGACGTGCCACCGCAAGGTGGCACGTTCGTTTCCGGCCCTGGGCGTTGCGGGCGTCCGGCATCGTCATCGATGCGCCCTCGACCCACATGCGATGCCAGCCCGATGGCGCCATCGCCGGTCCCCAGCGGCAACGCCGCGGCGATATGCGCGATCCCGCAAGCCATCGCTGCAGCCATGAGTGCGCCCTGCCGTCGCCACCGCTGCGCGCACATTCACCCCGCGCACCGGCCGCGCAACGACGGCCCCGTTACAATGAGGGTTCTCCAAGAACCTGCACGATGTGATGTCCGCGTCCGACGCTTTGCCCACGATGATCCGTAGCCTGCTGCCGCACTGGAACCCGCAGTGGCTGACCGTCGCCGTAGTGACGGTGCAGATCGTGTTGATCCTCGGCGTTGCCGCACTGGTTCGGCTGCTGCTGCGGCAAGTGCTGCGACGCCTATGTACGCGCTACAGCCTGCCGGCGGAAATGATGATCGGCATCCGTCGCGTGGGCAGCTTCGTCATTTCCGTCACTGCGGTGCTGACGGTACTGAACGTGCTGGGTGTCTCCAGCGGCACCTTGTGGACGGCGTTCACCGGATTTGCGGCAGTTGGTGCAGTGGCGTTCTTCGCGGCATGGAGCGTGCTGTCCAATATCTTCTGCACATTCCTGATCATCACCACGCGCCCGTTCCGCCTGCACGACCATATCGAACTGCTGGAAGGCGGCGACAAGCCCGGCCTGAAGGGCCGGGTGATCGACATCAACGTGATTTACACGACCCTGGAAGAAACCGGCGACCACGCCGGTAGCGTGCTGCAGGTGCCCAACAGCCTGTTCTTCCAGCGCACCACGCGGCGCTGGCGCGAGACCAGCCACTTCAACCCCAACTGAGCGTAGGCGCCAGCAGTGCCCGATAACACCTGGCCGGCAGCTCCCAGATGCGCGGTCGGCGCATCAGCTGCCGCGGCGTACCAGCGGCAAGGGCCGTCCGTAGCACCGGCCGCGCCCGCTTTTGCGCCTAGCCCAGTCGTCGGTTGGCCGCGCTGGAACGCCCCTCATGGCAATCAACGCAGCTGGCTGTCCTTGCTGCCACGACGGTTGTAGCCGCCTTGCGCGGCCTGCTCCTGGTCATGCGCCTGCTGACAATTCACGCATAAATGCACCCCCGGCACCGCCTTGCGGCGTGCCTCGGGAATGGGGGCATCGCATTCTTCGCAATGCGTCAGGCTCGGGCCTTGCGGCAGCTGGCTCCGCGCGCGCTTGATCGCATCCTCGACGGTCGCATCGATCTGGTCCTGCACCGCCCCATCACCTGCCCATCCGGTCGCCATGATCGCCTCGGCTTGTCTGCTCAGAATTGGAATATGGGCATGCGCACTGGCAAATCCAAGCCACACGTGCACAGTGCGCTCAAATCAGGTGCTTTAGCATCCGCTCATCCGCACTCTTCGAGGAAGTCGCAATGGAACAACCCGTCCACCCGTTCTCCGAACTATTTGCGCAGTTGGGCCTGCCATCGGACGAAGTCAGCATTCGCGGCTTCATCGATGAACACTCCCCGCTGCCGGGCGACATGCGTCTGGAAGAGGCGCCCTTCTGGACGCCGGCACAGGCGCAGCTGTTGCGTGAAGAACGCCTCGACGATGCCGACTGGATCGTGACCATCGATCAACTCAATATTGCGCTGCATACCACTGCCGAGAACACCGGCGTCTGATCTGCGCACGCGAGCAGCGATCGCCCTGCACTCGACCTCGCTCGCGGCCTCGCTGTCGTTATCTCGGTTCAGCAGATGGCAGGAACAAAAAAGGAGCGGCCAGTGGCCGCTCCTTCTGCTTTCCGGGTGATGCGGCCGGCACGCAAAGCGCACGCCGCAGCCACGCCCTGCGGGTCAGGTCACCTTCTTGGCGATCGTCATGCCGAGCACGAACAGCACGATGGCGATGATGATGCCGGCCCAGAACAGGAACTTGGCAATCCCCATCGCAGCGCCTGCCATGCCGCCAAATCCGAGCGCACCGGCAATCAGTCCGATGATGGCGAAAATAATGGCCCACTTGATCATGTTTGTTGTCTCCTCATCCGGCACGGTGCCGTGTTCAGTCGTGTGCTTGCGCGGTCGTGCCGCAAAACATGCGCTGCACGCTACGCATCCGGATGTGCCGCATTCGTGAATACGCCTGACACACGACGCCACATTCGTGCATGCACAGTCGCCAGCAGCACCCGCATCGGCGATCATGCGCACTTCGCAGCAATCGATTGGCATGGACACTCTTCGCTACCTCGCCGGTTACCCGCCCGCCGTGCTGGATCAGGTACGCGAGCTGATCGCGCAGGACAAACTCGCACTGGTGCTGGCACGCCGCTACCCGGATCGCCACACGATCCGCAGCGACCGGCAGTTGTACGACTACGTCAAGGCCATGAAGGAGCGCTACATGCGCTCTTCGCCCACCGTGCACAAGGCGCTCTACGACAACCATCTGCAGGTGGTGAAGCATGCACTGGGCACGCACACGGCGATCTCGCGCGTCCACGGCAGCCGCCTCAAGGCCAGCCGCGAGATCCGCATCGCCTCGGTCTTCCGCGACGCGCCCGAACCGTTCCTGCAGATGATCGTCGCCCACGAGCTGGCGCACCTGAAAGAAGCCGACCACAACAAGGCCTTCTACCAGCTGTGCAACCACATGCGCCCGGACTACCACCAACTGGAGTTCGACCTGCGCCTGTATCTGACCCAGCTGGCGCTGTCCACGGACGCCTGATCGCGCACCGGCAAGCGAAGGCAGCGCGGCCAGGTCGCCGCCCGTCCGTGGCGGCCGGTTGCCAGGCCGGCAAGCACCATCTGCACCGATCACCGGCACTGCTGCCCTCCACCTGGCCTCGGGCATCATCCGCGCCCGCCCGAGGCCAGGCACGACAGGGGTGCCGGCCTCTCCTAGAATGCGGCCATGCAGGCACCGTCCCTCCAGCAGCTCACCGATGCCGCGCAGACCGCGCAACCTGCAGCAATGACGGCGTTGGCACATGCGTTGGTGCGCATGGGGCAGGCCGAGCAGGCGCTGGACTGGTACACGCGTAGTGCAGCCGCAGGCGATGCCAGCGCGCAGATCGAAGCCGGCCGCATGCTGGCCTACGGTGTCGGGTGCGAGGTGGACGTGGCCCAGGCGCTGACCCACTGGCAGCAGGCCGAACGCCAGGATGTGGCGGCAGCGCGCTATCTGTTGGCGACCCTGGCCGTCACCGACAACCCTGTGGCGCTGGACGTGCAGGCAACCTCTCGCCTACGGGCCGCAGCCGCTGCCGACCATCCGCCTGCGTTGCGCGCGCTGGCCATCCAGCATGGCCGGATCGATCACCCCACGCAGCAACGCCGCTGCGTTGCCTTGCTGGAGCGCGCGGCCGCAGCCGGCGATGCAGTGGCGGCCGCGCTGCTGGCCGGGCGCCTGCTGCGTGGCGAAGGTGTCCCGCCGCAGCCCGACGCCGCGGCCCAGCTGCTGCGGCAATTGCAACCGCTGGGCATTGCCGCGCCGCCTGCCGTGCGGATCACGCCCCCGGATCCGGGCGGCGACGGTCAGCGCATCGGTTTCGCTGCCCGACACATCGCCACGCGCCGCCATGACGCGCCCATGATCGAAGAAATCTCCGGCGTGCTGTCTGCCGACGAGTGCCGCTTGTTGATGTTGCTGGCGCGACCGCACCTGCGCGCCTCCGAGGTGGTCGACCCCGACGATGCCAGCACACGCCGCGCGCCGATCCGCACCAGCCGCGGCGCCACGCTGGATCCGATCCTCGAAGACTTTGCCGCGCGTGCGGCGCAGGCGCGCGTGGCGGCCTGCGCGCAGCTGCCGTTGACCCATGCCGAAGCGCTGTCGGTGCTGTGCTACGCGCCGGGTGAGCAGTATCGTGCGCATCGCGACTACCTGCCGCCCGGCACGATCGCCGCCGACCGCCCCGCTGCCGGCAATCGCCTGCGCACCGCCTGCGTCTACCTCAACGACGTCGACGCAGGTGGCGACACCGACTTCCCGGTCGCGGGCGTGCGTGTGCGTCCACGTGCCGGGTCGGTGGTGTGCTTTGACAATCTGCACGCCGATGGCCGCCCCGACCCCGACTCGCTGCACGCCGGCCTGCCGGTCAGCGCAGGGACGAAATGGCTGGGAACCCTGTGGTTTCGGCAGCGGCGCTATCGGCATTGGTGAACAGATTCATACACCAGCCCCCGCCGACGTGGTTTAAAATGTTGCAGCGCGACGTGATCGGACAGGGTCTGCAGACGTCGCGTTTTTGTTTCCCATTGCACGGGTTCCGGCCCGGCCTCAGGGAAGGCACATCACGCAGCCCCCGCGGAGCCTTCGATGCTTTTCGAAACCCTCGACACCACCGGCCACGAGCAGGTGATCTTCTGTCACAACCGCGACGCCGGCCTGAAAGCGATCATCGCCTTGCACAGCACCCGTCTCGGGCCTGCGCTGGGTGGCGTGCGCATGCGCCCCTACCCCAATAGCGAGGCGGCGCTCAACGATGCGCTGCGGCTCAGCCGCACCATGACCTACAAGAACGCGCTGGCCGGATTGAATGTGGGCGGCGGCAAGGCGGTGATCATCGGCGACCCCAAAAGCGACAAGAGCGAAGCGCTGTTTCGCGCGTTCGGCCGCTTTGTCGACACCCTGGGCGGACGCTACATCACCTCCGAGGACGTCGGCACCGACGTCAACGACATGGAACAGATCTATCTGGAGAGCGAGTACGTCACCGGCGTGCACCAGGTGCACCGCGGCTCCGGCGACCCGGCCCCGTTCACCGCCTATGGCGCGTTGCAGGCACTGATGGCCTCGCTCAATCGCAGGCTCGGCCACGAGGAAGTCGGCAAGGCCAGTATCGCGATCCAGGGCCTGGGCCATATCGGCATGGAGCTGGTGAAACTGCTCAAGGAACGCGGCGCCAAACTCTATGTGGCCGACCTAAATCCGGCGCTGGTGGACCGCGCGGTGGCCGAATACGGCGCCGAAGCGGTGAGCATCGAGGAGATCTACCAGGTGCCGGCCGATGTGTTCGCACCGTGCGCGCTGGAAGGGGCGATCAACGAAGACACACTGCCGCGGCTGAAGGCCAAGATCATCTGTGGCACCGCCAACAACCAGCTTGCCAGTGCTGCCATCGGCGAAGAGCTGCACAAGCGCGGCATCCTGTATGCGCCCGATTACGTGGTCAATGCCGGCGGCGTGATGAATGTGTCGCTGGAGATCGACGGCTACAACCGCGAACGCGCGATGCGCCTGATCCGCAGCATCTATCACAACCTGGAAAAGGTGTTCGACCTGTCCACCCGCTTGGGCGTCGCGCCGCAGCAGGCAGCCGACCAGATTGCCGAGGCGCGGATCGAGGCCATCAGCAAGCTCAAACTGCCGCTGGGCCGCACCGCACCGCGCTTTCTGCACAAGCTGCGCGGCGAGTGATCCACCTGCCCAGGCACGTTGCCTGGACAGGTGCACCACCGATCACACACCAACGTTCACCCATGCAACGCGCCGATCAGAAATCGGCGCTATAGCGCAGGCTCAGCGCGCGATCGTCACCGCGCTCGCCCACCCGCTGGTCATAGCCGAAACGCAACTGGCTCTGCTGTCCCAACGGCGCGGCCGCGGTGATGCCGAACAGCCCACCCGAGCGCGCCGGCTGCATGCCGCGCAATGGCGCCCATGCATCCACGCCGATGAAGCTGGCATCGAGCATCAGACCTTCGCTGCTCAACGCCTGCTGCCATTCGGCATAACCGCCGAGCTGCACGCCGCGCCAGCGATAGGCCGAACGCACGCCGGCCAGCACCTGGGTGCGCGAGGACGTGCTGGCATCGGCACGCAAGCCGAAGCCGTCGCCACCGCTTTCGCGGAATCCTTCGCTGCGCAGGCGCACGTAATCCAGGCCCATGTAAGGCGTCAGGCTGGCGCGCGCGCCGCCCAGGCGATACCCGGTTTCCAGGTTGCCGCTGAGGTAATTGCCGCTGTAGTCGCTGAAGGCATTGCTGCGCTCTTCGCCCAGTTGCAGGCTGCGCTCGATCTGCCGGTTGACGTTGCCGAAACCCAGCTGGCCCAGCGTGTACGCCGTCCCCAGCGTGGTGCCCCAGTACAGCTGCCCCTGCACCTGCCGGTCGCGCCCGCGTGCGCCGTCCAGATCGCCCAGGCTGCTGGAGCGCGTTTCGCCGAAGGCAAAACCGGTGACTGCGCCGGACGCCAGGCGCAGGTCGTTGCCCATCATCCACCCCGAAGTGGCGAATCCCGCGGTGGTCACCCCACCCTCGCCCGGCCCGCCCAGCGCACGCTGCCAGACGCCCAGCAGGCGCGACTGCTGCGATACCCCATCGAAATGCGCGGCCAACGCACGCCTGCCCAGATCGATGGTGTCGAAGGTCATCGCTGCCGACTCGGCATGCGCACGGCCGGACAGACTCCGCAGCGAATCGGCGGCAGCCCTGGCATCCGGTGACTGCTGCAAGGCCGCTGCGGCGCGGATAAAGCCGCTGCTGATGCCGCCAGTGCCCTGCAGCTGTTGCGCATCCACCTGCTGGAATGCCTGCTCGACACGGATTGCCGAATCCATCGCCGCCGTGCCGGTCATGCCCAGCGTGGCGGCAACGGCGGTGGCATTCAAACTGCGCAGGGCAAGGTAGGCCGTATTGCTGTCGTAGGTCAGCGAGGCATCCAGAAAGGTCACGGCCGCGCCGCGGCTGAGCGTATCGAAGGTGCCCTGCAGCCCGCTGCTGGCCTGCAACAGCGTGTAGGTGGTGTTGTCGACCACGTAATCGCGGCGACCGAGCACCTGCAGATCGCCGGCAATCGTCGCGGTCCCGATCACGTTCACCCGGTCGCCCACGTTCAGGGCCAGGCGACCGTCGCTGGCCTGGGTGTAGTTGCCCGCGATCGACAGCGTCGCACTGTTGACCTGTAACGTGCCGGCATTATCGACGCGTCCGCCGATCCTGCCTGCGCCGATCAACGCCGCACCATTGGCAATGCCCACGCGCGCACTCTGCAGGCTGGCCGTCTGCAAGGTGCCCTCCAGCACCTGGGTGTCGCCGTTGAACGTATTGGCCCCACTGCTCAACACCAGCGTGCCGGTGCCGCGTTTGGTCAGGCCACCTGTGCCACTGATGTCGTTGGCCCAGGTGGAACGCAAGGTGTTGACGGTGACATCCACCGTGCCCCAATCCAAGCGCGCCGGCCCCAGCACCGCCTTGCCGACATTGAGCAGGCCGTAGCCGAAGGTCGGGTCGACACCGGCCGCGCCCAGATCGGTCGCCGTTCCCAATAGCGTCTGCCGCACCAGGTCGTTGTTGAAGTACGGAAACGCCTGCCACACCAGCGCAGCCGCACCGGACACCAGCGGTGCGGCAAACGAGGTGCCGCTGCCATAGAAATAACGGAGATTGCTGGCGGTGGCATCGGGGTCGAGGAACATCGAGGTGCCCGGCGCCACCAGGCAATAGCGCATCGCCACGCCGCAGGCATTGGAATACGACGCCAGCTGCGTGGGATTGGCGGTATCCAGTGCGCCGACGACCAGCCAGCCGCGCTCCAGATCGGCGGCCGGCAGCGTGCCGTTCGGGCCCACCTGGCTGGGCAGCGCGGCGGTATCGGACGGTTGCGATCTGGATTCGTTACCCGACGCGAACACCACCAGCCCATCGTTGCCGATGACGAACGGCCGGTATTCCTGCGCGATCTGGTTGGTGACGGCCGGGTCGTTCCAATACAGCCCGCCCCACGAGTTGTTCATGATGCGCACGCCTGCATTGACCAGATCGGCATGCACCGGCGCCAGGCCAAGCGGACCATCGACCTGGTTGCCTTCGCCGCTGCCATCATCGTCCGGCGCTTCGTCGTTGATGATGCGGGCGGACACCAGGCCCGCGCCGCTGGCGATGCCGCCCGGCCACTGGCCCACTGCGCGCCCGGCCGCCAATTGCGCCACGACGGTGCCGTGGCCCACCACATCGCCAGCGGCGACGTTGTTCGTGCGCGGATCCACATAGATGAAGCTGTCGCTGACCCGCCCCTGCAGGGCCGGATGATTGGTATTGATGCCGGTATCGATCACGCCGATGCGATATCCCGCGCCGGTGAACCCCAATGCCTGCGCGGCGCGTGCGTTGGTCAGCGTCAAATGCGCATCGATTGCAGGTTCCGGCG